>JALWPK010000193.1 GCA_026995045.1 Gammaproteobacteria bacterium
AGAACCAGTCTTACTGGGAAGTTAACGGCAGGGCTCTGCGATGCACTGGCCACGTGTCCAGAGCTTTAGAGATGCTTCTCCCTGCTGGCTCAAAGGCTAAGAAACGGAGATGAGCACCGCACCCACCCGCAGCACGTACCGGTTGAGTGGTAACTCCTCTCCTCCGGGCGCGCTAGCTAAGGGGAAAACTTTGACTTTGAAAACTTTGTGCGCTGGCGGTGCTAGGTGGCTCGCTTGCGGCGTCGGCGTTGGGGCGTGGTGGTGAAGGTTGCGCGAGCTCGTTGGCGAGTCGGATGGTGCGATGAGAGTCGAAAGAGCGTCTGCTTGAGGCGCTCTTCGCGAGGCTGCTATCCCGCCGGGTTGTATCGATTCTCAGTGCCTTGCGGTCAGTGGCAGATTAGTATGGACCGACAACAGGCTGTCGTAAACGCCGGTGCGTAGTGAATGCGCGCGGGTCAACTGCGCGCATTGTTTGCATGTGCGGGAGCGACCGTGTGCACAGTCGATGCGAACTCGTTCGTCAACGTAAATAAGTGTGCCTTTGTGTGGTGAGCCGCAGTGCAGTTCCTCGAGCAGACCGCATGTCGCGTCAATGTCCAATCGTTGGCGTGTCTCGGCGTTTGCCTTTCCTGTAATCGCTTCGCGTCCACAGGAGGTGATCACCCTCGGACGTCTTTCGCCCGGCCTTCATGGGCTTTGCTGAGGAAGGCGCGCGCTGTCGGAACTCTATGGCGCGAGCTCAGAGCGGCGGTGACAGGACACGAGTGCTCGAATGCATCAGATGCCAGCTTGCGTTAAGAGTACGCGTTGGTTGTTGGGACGTTGATGATGGCTGTCCACAGTGCGTCCGCGTTGCCAACGGATGCGCGGAGCGGTGCGAGCCGCCATTAGCGCCAGTGTCGGATAGGGGTGGATCAGGGCGCGGTGCGCTCGCTGTTGTGCTTTGTGCTCTTCATGAGGAGCACACGGGGTGGCTCTCGAGGCGAGTGCCTCGGCGTTCGCAATCTATTGACGCGGTGCCTAAGGAACTCGACAGGCCCGTAGAGATTCCAATGAACATTACAAAGGCCTGAATTGCACCAATCAGTGCTAGTTGCCTTCACGAGGCCACATCGATGCAACAGTCTGTGACCGTGGCCACTGCACTCGTTCCTGCGCTGTCCTCGGAGCGTCGGATGGTAGTTTTCTTTAGCACCAACGCATTCCAACAGGCGCTGCTGCTGACGTTGCGTCTGCGTGTGGGAGCGTAAGTATCGGCGGCCAACGTGGCCGTGGCGCCGTCTTCGGCTTTCGCACTGGACTCGCTGAGCGGCATCTAGCAACGGCGTCGTGCGGCGGTTGCATTTACTGGCTCGGCGCCACGTGCAACTCTTCCATTGTGTTGTTTGCAGGTGAACGAGTGCGGAAGCACGACAACTGCGCGCCCGCGTGGCGGCGCCTGTGCGAACTGGCTCGACGCGCTCACTGGCGACATGTGGCCCGTGGTAGCATTGCTGCAGGACAGCACGCCTGGTCTGTTCTTCTCCTCGTGGCTCAGTTCACGAGGACACTCGAAGGGGTGGTTGCGGTCCGAACCAGGCCACACAACCGAGTTCAGTCTACCTCTGCGTGGGTGGCGGTAGTTCTGTGCTCCTGGATACTAACTATTCAGGCGAATTGATGTGCGTTGTGTGCGAGTGGTGCGACCCATTGCACACGGTGTATTGGCGCCAGCGGGAGCCGGCACGCCTACTTTCGCTCTCTGCGCCCTCCTTTGCATGATGTTGTCTGCTCGCGTGCTCTTACACAATGCAATGCTGCAGAAGACTGTCGAAGATGACATTCACCGGTGCGCCTGGCGATGTTCGGCGTCGCCGTCGTGTCTCGCGCTCGTCTACGGTGAGGCGAAGCAGGACTGCCGCTGCTCATGGGCACGCATGGATTGAGTTGCGCACGTAAGATCGTGTCTTTGTAGATCAAGTGCACTGAGACGGGGCGTCGGCGTTGTCCAGCCGCACCGACTTGCTGTGGTTCGGTCGCGACTGCTGAAGAAACTACGGGAGTCCGGGTGCCGGTATCTCTTCCCCTTAGCTGGCACGCTCGGAGGAGAGGGGTTACCACTCAACCGGTACGCACTGCGATGGGTGCGGTGCTCATCTCCGTTTCTTAGCCGCGAGCCAGCAGGGAGAAGCATCTCTAAAGCTCTGGACACGTGGCCAGTGCATCGCAGAGCCCTGCCGTTAACTTCCCAGTAGGACTGGTCCTTACTTTATCGACCCCGGAGGGATGAAGGGCTAAGTCGACCTGGGGGGTGACGGGGTTCGAACCCGCGTCCAGTTGTCTCCGGAGTCAACCAGAGACAATGCCGTAACCACTAGGCTACTGCGCCCCCTGGGTGCCGGTATAGCGAAGTTCTGCCCGCCACTTGCGGTGAACTTGTTTTTCAGGGCGAGTGATGTTGTTGCGGACAGAACGGGCAGCAGAAACGGCGTTGGCATCAAGCGCCAACAGCGCCCCCCTCCTCCAGTTGAACTGTGCATTCAGCCGATATTTGGTGCATGCACACGTAACATCGTCGATCTCGTGCGCCCCGACCGCACCACCGGCTTCAGTCTGTTGCGCTGACTTGAGCATGCGCACACAGCTCTGCGGCGCGACTAGCAAAGAGTCCGTCGATGAAATCTGCCACGAACACCGCATGGCCCGTTGAATGCAAGAGAAGTTGAGTGTCTTTACTGCCCTCTCTCTTTGTAGGAACGTGAATGTTCATGGCGACGCTTTGGGCTGTTGGGCGAGGGAGAAGAGGGGGCACGCGAAATGCGCATCGTTGGTGGCGAATCGTGGCTGGCATGGTCGCGAGACAGATCGGCGCTTGGATCACGCAAAGCATGCGGGGCCGCGGCGATCAACGGGGCAGGAGACTGCCGCTCTGCGGTCAGCGTTGCATTTGTCCTCACCATTGTGGCGGCATCGGCACGTGCCCGCGCCTGGAAGTGTTTGTGAAGGGAGAACACTGAATCCACTCGCCGGCATTGTTCGTATTCGCTTCACTCATTCGCGCGTCCGTCGAGCGACAGCTTCGGCGAGCTCTTCGTTTGCGCGCGCCCGCTCGTGCTCTCACGCGCATTCGCCCGAGTTGCTTTGGTCTTGTTACTGCAGAGGAGAAGCGCTGCAAAGTTGCCTGGTGCTTATCGCTTTGAAGCATACTCACATTGGACGCCCGGGAGGACCCGCTATCGTTTTATCATGCTCACTCGTCGCGCACCGCTCCCCGGGTGGAGAACAAATGCTGTTTCAGGGGCGCAGCCGTCAGAGTTGGGTGTGTGAGGGCGGAGCGGAGTGCGACAAGGTGCGGAAATGCACGAGTCTGAGGCGAGTGGCGGTGGCATTTTTGTGGCGCAGAAAGTTGATGCTCGATAGGAGTTTTATTCCGCCTCGCGCGCAAAGGCGTCAAGCTCCTCTCCCTGGTGGTTATTCTGGCAAGAAAACTGGCGCGGATGGCGCCGACCTGCGGGGGCGGCTCCGATTCGATTCTCAGCGCTGCAACGCGGCGCTGGAGAACAGTGTGCACCTCACGAGTTGGCGGGAGGCGCTGCTTGCTTGAGAAGGTCCTCGGTTCGCAGTCACCTCGGCGAGCGCCTGCCGGCCGTTGGTCTGCGTGGTCGTGGCTGTGACGGCGGCTGACTGGTGTCTACCGGACGTGCGTCAATTGAAGAGGAGCTGACGGCGGGTCCGAGATTCGTGCGACACCTGCCCCGCTCTTGTCTGCTGATGCGCGCTTTTGTCCCCGGCGCTGCGGCACAAAGTTGGGGAGTTACTTGGTGCCGACTGCAGGATTGTCTAAGCCGAGCGTAGTTGCAGACTGCAGCCCCATTTGCCACTTTTGTCTCTGTGTTCCCCCTCTTCCGTCGAGTAGTCTTTCAGTGCATTCAGCAGAGTGGGCGCCGAAGCTGTGCTCGACGCGTGGAAAGGACTGCGCGGCGAAGCGTATGAGGAGCGCCTTGTCGAGCGGGTGTTTCGGCGCTTCACGGCCGGAGTGATGCTGGTTTGCGCAGCGCTCTGGCAGCTGTACGAGGGAGCTGATTTCGGTTCGCTGCATCTTGCTCGCTGCGCTGCTCTGCGTCGCTGTGCCGCTGAACTGCTGGACGGAAGCGAGCACAAAGAACGGCACGTTTGACGATCCAACAGTGACAAGCGCATGGTCAGATCCGC
>JALWPK010000194.1 GCA_026995045.1 Gammaproteobacteria bacterium
ATGGTGGTTTTCATGCGATGGCAAAACGGGCATTCGTCCATTTCAAACATAATCAATATGCCCTGTTTTCCCTGTTCTTGCGCCAACTCCAGTTCCTCGGAAAAATCCCCCAGAGACTGATTGAAAAAGTATTCGTCCACATCACGCGTTTCCGCGCTGGCGAACGGCCACATGGCTTGCAGCAAGGTCAGCAACATAACTGTGATAAACGTGCGCATGAAAGGCAACCCGGTGTTGGCGTCATGTTATAAGACCATGAGGATACCAGTTCAGTTGCAGGCAACAAAGCCCGCCAACCCATTCTTGCGGACATAAAAAAAGGCCCGCAAGCGGGCCTTTTGATTGCAATGCGTACAGCAATTACTGATTCAGGTAATCCAGATCAGACTGCTCAACATCACCGACAGACCATGCGCCACGGGTTTTGGCGTGACGGATAGCTGCGTTGATTTCAGCATCGGATGCGTTCTGGTCGATATCCAGCACCTGACCCGGATAAATCAGGTCGGCATCCTTGATCTGGCTGCGGTTGGTTTTGTAAATCAGCGGCCACTGGTAGGAATCACCGTAAACTTCGTCTTTACCAGAGATGCCCCACAGGTGATCGCCGCGAACCACTGAATAGCTGGTAACCTTGTCGCCCGCTGCGCCAGCGTTGCGGCTGGCGGCTGCGGCCAGCGCCGCGCGGTCGGCCGCGCTCAGGCTGTTGCGGAATTTTTCTTCCTCGTTTTTCGCTTGCTGCAGGGCAATCTCTGCCTGACGGCGCGCCTTGTTGGCCAGTTTTTCAGCAGCAGCTTCGTCACCAGCGGCAAGCGCGCTTTCTGCTTTCTTGATCAGTTTGCCGGTATCGCGCCATTCATTACCGGCTGCCTTGGCGGCGGCGTTTGCGGCCTTGGCGTCAGCGATAGCCTGCTCGGCTGCGCTCATGCCAGAATCTTCATCGGTGGTTGCACAGCCAGCCAACAGTCCCAGGCTGAGGAATGCAATCAGTAACAGTCGTGCAGTAGTACGCATTGTGTAAGTCTCCGGATGTGGAATGGTATGTCGTTGTTTCGTTATTATGCAGGGGATTATAGACATAAAAACTGTGCTTGTGCACCAATTTAAGGTGACAATTATCAATCTTTTGTAGAAATTTACAACTTGTTTGAATCGCCGCCATGCGGGGGTAGAATGTCCGTCCTGCCGGTCGTTCAGACCAGCCTTATTTCTGCTTTTTCTGGAGAGAAAATGTCCGAACAACTGAAAATCTTGCACAATCCACGTTGCAGCAAATGTCGCCTGACTAAGCAAATCATTGATGATAAAGGGATTTCTGTTGAAGTCATGGAATACCTCAAAACCCCGCCCAGCGCAGACGAACTGGAAACCATCCTGCAAATGCTGCAAATGGAGCCGCGCGAGCTGATGCGCAAGCACGAAGCCCCCTACAAGGAACTGGGGCTGGATGATGAGTCTCTGGACAGACAAACGCTGATACAGGCGATGGTGGACAACCCCATTCTGATTGAACGCCCGATTGTCATTCGTGGCGACAGGGCCGTCATCGGCCGGCCGCCGGAAAACGTGCTGGAACTGTTTTAATGGCGCAAAACGTCGGCCATAACCACGATATTCTGGTGCTGTATTACAGCCCCGGCGGCACAACGCGTGAAATGGCGCGCGTGATTGCGCACGGCGTGGCGCAGGTCGATGGCATGACCGCGCGCCTGCGCACCGTGCCCGCGGTGTCAGCTGAAACCGAAGCGGTGGCCCCGTCGATACCCGAGGAAGGCGATCTTTACGCAGACAAGCAGGATCTGGTCGAGTGCAGCGGGCTAATAATGGGCTGCCCCACCCATTTCGGCAACATGCCGGCGGCGATGAAATATTTCATCGACAGCACCAGCGACTTGTGGATGAGTGGCAAACTGGCTGGCAAACCAGCCGCCGTGTTTTCCGCCAGTACCAGTCTGCACGGCGGCCAGGAAAGCACCCTGCTGACCATGATGCTGCCCTTGCTGCATCACGGCATGTTAATCACCGGCCTGCCCTACACCGAAACCGCGCTGTTCGAAACCAGCAGCGGCGGCGCGCCGTATGGCGCCACCCGTGTGACGGATGACCTGGAGCAACACCCACTCACCGAGCACGAACGCGCCCTGTGTCTGGCGCTGGGCAAACGCGTCGCCACCATCGCCAGCAAACTCACCTCATAACCGGAACCCCGATGCAACTGATTTCACTTGGCCGCTGGCTCACCCTGGCGGGATATTTCGGCCTGATGGCCGGCTTTTATGTCTGGCACTTGTGGCTCAACGAAACCCCGAAATACCAGATTTCCATTATGCTGATTGTTCAGATCGGCCCGCTGCTGTTCGCGCTGAAAGGCTTGCTCAACGGCAAAATCTACACCCATGCCTGGTCGATTTATCTGGCCATCGCCTATTTCATACTCGGCGTCTGGTACGGCAGCGCCGACGCCAGTTTTCTGTTCGGCCTGTATCTGGTGGCGTGCAGCCTGCTGTATCTGATCGGCGCGTCGATGTATACGCGTTACGCCAGCAGAGCAGTGAAAAATGAACAATGAATAGTGAATAATGGGTAACGCAAAGGCGCAAAGCACACGGGTTTGCTTTTAGTGGGAGTAGCTACAGCCGCAAACGGTGGTAACCATAAAAACCTCCGTGAACTCTGTGTGCTCTGTGGCAAAAAAATATCTTCGCGTTCTATGCGCCCTGCGTTGGCCTTAAAAAACCGATTTGATAAACGGAATCGTCAGGCGACGCTGCATCGCCAGTGAGGCCTTGTCCAGTTCATCCAGGCGTTCGAACAGGGTGAACAGATCACGCGGAAAATGCGTTAACAGATACTGCGCAACATTATCCGGCAACACCAGTCCGCGCTGGTTGGCGCGCAGTTGCAGCGCGATGATTTTTTTCTCGTCGGATAACGGCTTGAGCTGAAACACCGGGCCCCATTGCAGGCGTGAGCGCAGATCGGGCAAGTTGACAGGCCATTGCTCCGGCGCCAGCGTGGCGCTCAGAATCAGGCAGGCGCCCTGCTCGCGGCAGCGGTTGATCAAATCGAACAGCGCGCGCTCCCAGCGGTCATCGCCCATCATCGCATCGACATCGTCAATGCAAATCAGGTCGAGTTGCTCCAGTCCTTCCAGCGCGTGTGCATCCACATTCAGAATTTCTTTTGCCGGCAAGTAACACACGGTGCGGTCATGGCTGGCGGCAAGCTGGCAACAGGCTTGCAGGATATGGCTTTTGCCGAAACCGCTTTCCGCCCATAGCAGAATCTGTTTTTCACCCTGTAACTGTGCGCACTGCCGGGCAATACCGACAGCGAGCTCGTTGTCGCCGGCGACCAGGGTTTCAAACGAACTGGCGTTGCGGGTTTCGAACACCAGCGGCAACTGGGCGTGAATCGCGTCCATCCCGGTTTACAGCGTGGCGGCCTGAATCAACTGAAAACGGTAAACCGGCAGGGAGGGAGCCATCGCTGGCGGCGTATCTTTGGCGTCTGCAGTGGAAGCTGTATCCGTTTGCGCCGCCGGTTCGGTTTGCGTGATGCTGGCAACCGGCACAGCCAGTTGTTTGAGCTGACGCTTGCGCTGTATGCGCTGCAAAAAATCATCCACGCTGGTGCGAATCGTGACGCGGAACACGGCATAGTCATCAAACAGTTCGGTCAACAAGGTGGATTTCACCGCCGCCAGTGAAGACAGCAGTTTTTCCGCCTGCTGATACTGATCAATCGAATTCACTCCCTTGATTTCCACTCGCGCCAGCCTGGCGTCGGCAGCGCTGTCATCCTCCAGCACGGCGTAACGCGCGCCCAGTTCATCCGCTATCTGGTCGAACGCCTGGCTAATCACGGTGGCGTAATCGGCATTGTGATAGCGGCGGCGCATATCCTTGCCGGCGTCGAGCACGCTCCACTCGCTGACCCATTTGCCGCCATCCCATGTGAGATTACCCACCAGCACCGCGCCACTGGCATAGCGGCTGGAGGCTTGCAGCAAGGGTTGCTGAAAACCCGCCCAGACATCGGCAAAACGCACCATTTTTCTGTCGGCGGCATCGTACAATGGCCACACCACCGGCAGACCACGCGCGCGCGCCGCCTGTTCAACCGCATTTTTAATCAGCGAGCTGTCGCCGCGCCGCAGCAAATAGTGCTGGGCGCCATCGCGCACCGCCAGCCACACCACCATGCGATCGCGTTGCGGGCTCCATACCGGCAGGCCGTTTTGCCACAACAGCGACTGCACCTTGTCAGCGTCAAACTGCATCCACAATTGCAACTGGTCGCGGGTCAGCAGACCGGTTTCGTCGACCGGCGCATCCAGCTTGTCGTAGCGGTATTGTTTGACGTAACGCGTTGCCGGCGGCAGTTTCAGCTTGCCCAGCACCTGGCTGTCGCCTGACAGGCGAATCAGCACCTGCTGCAAACCTTTGGTGAAAGCGCCGCGCTGCACCGCGCTGCTTTCATCCGGCACCCGCACCACCACGTCGAACAGCGACTGCTCGACCGGCGCGTCGGCATGCGCCGAAGTCACTGCCAGCAGCAGAATGCAGCAGGTCAGCACGGTTTTCAGAAGGGTAAACAAATGATTATTGAAAAGATTAGTTGCAAACATGCGTGTATGACATCCGGCCGTATCAATAAATTCCCGTTGAACAGCAGCAAGACAAGCGGCGAAGTTCATCTGGCTGGCGGGAGCGTGTACAATACCACACCCTGATTGCCTGTCCTAAATGACCCGTCAAAATTTGCCATGTCTGAAAACACCCGACCTTCCCTGAGCTACCGCGATGCCGGCGTCAATATTGATGCGGGCAATCAACTGGTTGAAAACATTAAAGACAGCGTTGCCAGCACCCGCCGCGAAGGCGTGCTCGGCGGCATCGGCGGTTTCGGCGGCCTGTTCGAACTACCCACCGGGCGCTACCGGCAGCCGGTGCTGGTGTCTGGAACCGATGGCGTGGGCACCAAGTTGAAGCTGGCGATCGAGCTGGAAAAACACGATAGCATCGGCATCGACCTGGTGGCAATGTGCGTCAATGACATTCTGGTGCTGGGCGCCGAGCCGCTGTTCTTTCTCGACTATTACGCCACTGGTGAGCTGGACAACCACGTCGCCGCCAGCGTCATCGAAGGCATCGCAGAGGGCTGCCGCCAGTCACACGCGGCGCTGATTGGCGGCGAGACCGCCGAGATGCCGGGCATGTACGGCAAGGGCGACTATGATCTCGCCGGTTTCTGTGTCGGCGTGGTGGAAAAAGACAACATCATCGATGGCTCGCAGGTAAAAGCGGGCGACGCCATCATCGCGCTGGCTTCCAGCGGCCCGCATTCCAACGGCTACTCGCTGATTCGCAAAATCATCGAGGTCAGCGGCGCCGATCTGTCGCAACCGCTTGCCGGCGCCACGCTGGGCGAGGCGCTGCTGGCGCCAACCCGGATTTATGTCAACAGCATTCACCAGGCGCTGGCCGACACCCGCATCCATGCGATGGCGCATATCACCGGCGGCGGCCTGCTGGAAAACATTCCACGCGTGCTGCCCGAAGATTGCTGCGCCGTGATTGACGATAGCAGCTGGCAACTGCCGGCGGTGTTCGACTGGCTGCAACAAAACGGCAATGTCGACACCACGGAAATGCGCCGCACCTTCAACTGTGGCGTCGGCATGGCGATTATTGTCGATGCGGCGGACGCCGACGCCGCCATTGCAAAATTCAACGCCGCCAGTGAAACCGCCTGGCTGCTGGGCCGCATCGACCGCGCCGCCACCGAAGAACAGGTGGTGTTTGAATAAGTGAGCAAAGCCAACATCGTGGTGCTGATTTCCGGCGCCGGCAGCAATCTGCAAGCCATCATCAATGCGGTGGAAGCCGGTCAGATACCGGGAGAGATCCGCGCGGTCATCAGCAACCGCCCTGACGCAAAAGGTCTGATCAAGGCCACCGTGCACGGCATCGAGTGCAGCGTGCTCAATCACAAACAGTTCCCCGACCGGGAAAGTTTCGATCAGGCCCTGATGACCGACATCGATCACTACCAGCCTGACCTCTTGGTGCTGGCCGGTTTCATGCGCATTCTCAGCGACGACTTTATCGATCATTATCAGAATCGCATGATGAATATTCATCCTTCGTTGCTGCCGCATTTTCGTGGTCTGCACACACACCAGCGCGTGCTGGAAGCGGGCCATGCGCAACACGGTTGCAGCGTGCACTTTGTCACTCGCGAACTCGATGGCGGCCCGGTCGTGATACAGGCAGTGATAGACGTGCAAGAGGATGACACGCCCGAAACGTTGGCGGCGCGCGTACAACAACAGGAGCACATCATTCTGCCGCTGGCGGTGCAATGGTATGCCGAAGGCAGACTGCGCTGTGAAAACGACTGCGTTATACTCGACGGCAAACCGCTTACCCGGCCAGTGATATGGAAAAACCAGTCCCTGCATTATCAATAATCGCCGCCTGCTGTCTGCTATTGGCTGGCGTGATGGCGCATGCAGACAAACCGGCGGCGCTCCCGGTCACCACCCCGGCGGATTACGAAGCAAATTATATCGTCGAAAAATACGACACCCAGGTGGCGCGTTTGTCTTATCGCCTGCAACATCAAAACAGGCAAATTATCTTCACCACGCAAGCTGAAGTCACCGGCCTTGCCGCACTGTTCCGCAATGATTCGGCTGCCGAGCGCAGCGTGTTGATGAACGCCTCCCCGCCCAGACTGCTGTCATACCAGTATCAGCAAAACGCTAGCAAAAAAAACCGCAATACCCGGCTGACCGTTGACTGGCGGGGAGACATCGGCGCCATTCAGGGGCAATACGCTGGCGCGCCATTTACAAAAACCGTACACGGCGCGGTGTGGGACCCGCTTTCCGTGCAACTGGCGCTGATGCGCGATATGGCCACGAAACAACCGCCGTTTCGCTATCAGGTGATTCATCACGGCGAACTCAAACAATACGATTTTGAGCAGCTCGCCGATGACACCCTGGAAATTGATGAAGTGTTTTATGACGCCGTGGTGCTGCAACGCAAAAGCAACAAACACCTCACCCGTTTCTGGCTGGCGAAAGACTACCAATACATTCCACTGCAAATCGAGAATTACAAAAACGGCGAACTCGACACCCGCATTATCCTCGACAGCATTAACATCCATGAATGACGACACCGAATTCGACGAAGACGAACTACTGCCCAGCAAAACGCAGCTCAAGCGCGAAAGCGAGGCGCTGCAAAAAGTGGGCGAACAACTGATTGCGCTGAAGCAACAGGATCTCGACAACATGCAGTTGCCGGAAAAACTGATTGAGGCGGTGAGTGTGGCGCGCAAGCTGAATGCGCGCAGCGGGCTGAAACGCCAGAAACAGTACATCGGCAAAATCATGCGCGAAATCGACAGTGAGGCGGTTATCAAACAACTGCAATACATCCAGCATCGCCACGACGCCAGCAACGCCGCCTTCAAAAAAACCGAACGCTGGCGCGACCGTTTAATCAGCGAGGACAGCCATCAGGCGTTAACCGAATTACTGAACCAGTATCCGGAAATGGACAGACAACACCTGAATCAGTTGATGCGCCAGGCCAAAAAAGAAGCCGCAAACAACAAAGTACCCGTAGCGGCGCGCAAGCTGTTTAAATATGTCAGGGAGTTTGTGGATCCGGAGCAGTTGCAGAACCGGTAGTTTTTTGGTGGTTCACCACAGAGGCGCGGAGACACAGAGGTTTTATTTTGCAGGAGCGGCTTCAGCCGCAAATCAGGTTGGGGCGCCACAGAGCTTGCAATGAGCGCGGCTGCTTTTGCGTTGGCCTTACAAACCTCCGTGTCTTCGCGCCTCTGTGGTAAAACGATGTATTCGTTTTCTGCGCCGGCCTATATCAACCCAGCCGCCGATGATCCAGCGAAGGAAAATTCTCACGGGTGCGCGCCAGCATGTCAGCGTCCAGTTCCGCCACCACCACGCCGGCGCCATGTGGCAGGCGATTGAGTATCACGCCCCAGGGGTCGACGATCATGCTGTCGCCATAGGTTTCGCGGCCGCTGACGTGATACCCGCCCTGTGCGGCGGCAATCATGAAAGAAAGGTTTTCAATGGCGCGCGCCCGAATCAGCGGCTCCCAGTGCGCCTTGCCTGTGAGCGCGGTGAACGCGGATGGCAACGCGCAGATTTCCATGCCCTGCTCGGTCATGCGGCGAAACAGTTCGGGAAAACGCAGGTCATAGCACACCGCCAGACCGAGTTTGCCAAACGGCGTGTCGACCACCACAATCTCGTCGCCCGCCATGGTGGTTTCCGATTCGTGATAACGCTCGTTATTGGCTTCGATGGTGACATCGAACAGGTGAATCTTGTTGTACTGCGCAACGCGCTCCCCCTGATCGTTATACAACTGGCAACTGGCGTACACCTTACTGGCATCGCCTGAAGCAATCGGCGTCGTGCCGCCCACCAGCCAGATGTTGTGGCTGGCGGCCTGTTCACTGAGGAATTGCTGGATGGGGCCGTCACCGTCCTTCTCCGCGACGGTGACCTTGTCTTTTTCCGTCATCCCCATGATGGCGAAGTTTTCAGGCAGCACCACCAGTTTGGCGTCCTGCTGAACCGCGGTTTTAATCAGCTTTTCAGCTTCCGCCAGATTAGCTTTGACATTCGGGCCGGAGGCCATTTGGATTGCTGCTGCTTTGCTCACTGAAAACGGTCTCCATCGTAAACCAGTTTGAAACGAATGATATCGTCCTGCCCACTACCGGGTATCAGGATGAGGTATTTTGAAGGAACACCCAGCGAAATCAACCAGTCCTTGAGCTCATTCGCCCACAACTCGCCTTCTTCCCCGCCAGGGTATTGTAGCTCGATTATATGCTTTTCCGATTCTGTCCACGCATTTATTGTGTTGCGCAATACCGACAGGTTGACCAGTTTTTCACCCTGTCGCGACAACTCCCATTGCTCGGCAGTCAAAACGTTATCATTTGCCGCCGCCCAGAACGGCGCAAGCAGCATGGCCATACCCAGTATTACGCAAATAATGTTATTCATCGATATCATCACTCAACTCGGCCGGCTCATCTGACGGCTGCGCCTGTTGCTCATTTGTTTTCGCTTTTTGTATCTGGTTAATCACCGGGTTGTCCCAACTGCCGGTTATGGTATAACGATCCTGCGCTGCCTTGTCCAGCCCAAGCAGTTTTTGTATCAGCACCAGCCCCGCACCCACTACCGGACCACCGGCAATTGCGCCGCCAGTGAATGTCGCCGCCGAGGTCTTGGGTTTTACCCGAACCGTCAAATCATAATCCTGCGCCTGCATACCGATTCGCCCCTGGATGCGCACATCGGCGGATGACGCATTGATTTCGGTGTTGCTGGTAAACGCATTACCGTCAGCAAAAGTAAAATCGCCGTTGATGGCGTCAAATACAAGCCCTTTTTTGTAGACATCGCCAAAACTCAGAAACAGTCGCCGCGGCAAATGAAACACATTGAGCAGGCCCAGTACGCGTCCGCCTGCGCCAGGGTCGATCTCCGTCATTTCACCGTCATTCATTGCTATTTTTGCCGTACCGGTCAGTTTGTCCCATGAGAAACGATAGGGCTCGGCGTTCCACTTCCATTCGATTTCCGCCGTTTGTTCACAGCGATCAATGATACGCTGATATCCCAGAGCCACCAGAGCGTTACCGAGATCGGAACTGTACACGGACAGTTTCAATGTGGTTTCATGCGGATGCCGCCAACTGGTCAGCCAGCTTCCCTGTCCTTCAATTTTTAGGTCGACGCCCTGCAACTTGATTTCATCTATCACCATACCCAGTCGGTGCGATGAGGTTTGCAGTCGGGCGCTGTTGAATTTCCACTTTTGCCAGTTTAACGGACCTGTGGTGACATCCAGCGATGGTATTGCGCCCGGCTGGATATTGAAAGTCTCGCTGCTGTCTGTACTGCGCAGCAGCTTTGACAATTCAATATTGTCCAGCTGCAGGGTGACGGTGGTATCCGGCGATAGGGATTCATGGAAGCGGGCAACACCTTTCACCCATGCGGTGTCCGTCACCATATACCAGTTACCGTCCGTATGACGCTGTGCTTCGATTGTGTTGTTATTCGGCAAAGACAACTCCATAGTGAGCGCCTCTTCGCTTATCGCAGCCTGCAACGTCAATGGCAGCGCCTGATTGGCCGGTTTTTGCAGCGCATCAGACAGTCGAATACGCACACCGGTCAAGTCAGACGCGGCCCGCAATCTGATGGGGTCTGTCTTGCTGGCATCGCCGGTTGGCACATCAAGCGTCACCAGCCAGTCCGAGCCGCCATCCAGCCCACTCTCCGGTATCCAGTCAAAACGTTGCAGCAGATTGTCTATCTGCAAATTCCCGTTAAAATTGAAACGCAAAATATCCGGCTGTGTATCAACTGCGCCAATGCGGATCGCCAGTTTGTCGCTACCGATTAACGCATCAATGCGTCTGGCGTACAAGGCGCTGTCGGTGAAATAGAGTTTTCCGGTGACCTGACTCAGTTCATACGACAGCTCGGGATAGCGTATCGTGGCGCCATCAAGGCTTATTTCACCTTTCACCTGCACCGCATCTTCCGTATCCAGTGGCGCGGCGAGCGCAAGCTCCAGCTCGATATCCCCCGCCAGTTGTAACTGATTCATCGCCGCTCCCAGACTCTCATCCAGCGGGCTTTGCCAGATAAAGGTTTGCAAATCCTTCGCCGGCGCGCGCACCTTGCCATCAACTGTCAGCAGGGGATGAAGCATATTCGGAATGCGCACCAGCGCATCAATAATTTTTCCATTGAAGGCGCTGGCGCTGATCTGGTCCACAGTCAGCGAAACATTGTCGAACAAAACATGTGCTGACACCTTGCGCAAAACTGGCCAGCCCGGTTGATACTGCAAGTCCATGTTGCTGACATTGAACTCGGCCTGCATCACGCCGTTGTTGCTGAATGGAAATGCCGCCGCCTTGCCGTAAAACAGAAAGCCGCCGCGCTCAACCACGCCATTTGTAATTGCCTCATCCAGCCAGGTGACAAGCTCGGGCGACATCTCGGAGACAGGATAATATTGATACGCCGCTGTGCCTCGCCCGTCATGATATGCCGTTTGTATATCGGCAAACACCCCGTCATTCGTCTGGCGCAACAACAGACGCGTCTGCGTTTTGATGTCTGCATTTTCCAGGATAATGTTGTCGGATGTCAGCGTCCAGCCATCAGGCGACAGTTGCATCGCCAATGCGCCCGACAGTTTGTCAAACGACAGCTTGTGGCGGAACACCCGGTTCATCACCAGTTGCAACTGGTCGGAATACAGCTCGGCTTGCGCTCTCCCCTGACTGGCGCGCAGTTGCATATCCAGGCCAGCTATCATTACCGGCTGTTGAGGTGATGCTGAAGCCAGATTCAACGACAAATCATGCGTAGCGAACTGCAATTCACCCTGGCGCCACTGCTCGCCATCGTATGCAGCGTACAGATTGTAAACCTCACCTTTGGCCTGCAGTTTCAGCAGCTCCGCAAGTCGGTCTTTCTGTTCAGGCGGCGTCAGCGCTTTCAGTAACTGTTCAAGCTCATGCAGTTGCAGGTAATCAACACTGACACTGATGCGGCCTGCGCGCTGTTGGATAATACCCCGGGTTGGCGTCGTCCAGCCGGTATCCGCCCGCGCAAACTGAAAATCACGAATCACCCCACGCCAGTTTTTATCCTGTTTTTCCCACAACAGTTTGAACATCAGGTTGTCCGCGCGCCACGGTTTGGCATGATTGCGCAACTGACTGATTTGAATATTGCGACTGTTCACATCCAGCACGAGACTTTTCAGTCGTTGCTTCTCAAGTTCGAGCCAAAGCTGTACATCATGCTTGCCTGACACATAATAGGGGACATCAAGGTGCAGCTCCTTGCGCCATACTTCAACATCAGCTTGGTTCACTTTTACATAAACTGTGCTGATGTTTTTCGCGACATGCCGGATGCTGCCGCGAAAACTGAATACAAGCTGCAACGACTCGGCGTAACGCCCCATGCTGCCGATATCAAACCGGACTTCGTGTTCCCCCAGAAAGTTTTCAACCGCGATATTGACGCCCTGCAAATCAAGATCCCGGTGCTCGCCGGTTTCATCTTTCAGTACAAGATGGCTGTCGATTAACGCGTAGTTGGCGTTTTCCAGCAGGGCGCGCAAGTTTTCCGGTATTTCGCCTTCACCCTCGCCCAGTTCCATTCCCTGTATTGACCAGCGCCTGTTTTTACCGCGCACGATTGTCAAATCACCACCTACCAGATTGATTTCCCCCAGCATGAGCGACATGAATCGCAGGCTGTCGAACCAGGCCAGCGACAGATCAATTTCATCAAAACGAATCAGTTCGGTTTCACCGTCCTGCTGGTACACCACAGGCTGCCGCAGTATCAGTCGTGGCGTAAACCAGTCCATACCGGCATCCAGCGACGCGATGGTTACCGGCAGGCCAAGCTGTGCGCCCAGTTGCTGTTCAAGATCCGCGCGGTAATCGCTGGCATAAGGCAACGCTGCGCGTAGCAGACTGAAACTGACGGCAAGGATGATAAGCATCACTGCCCCGGTGACAATCAGGCATTGGCGGATATCAGGCAGACGAGGCATCGGATAAAACAGGTTGTGACGTGGATTTATGGCGTGCTGTTGTTATCGTTACATGATAACAACATCGTACTGGTCCTGGGTATACAGCGCTTCCACCTGCAGCTTGATGGGAACATGAATAAAGTCTTCCAGCTCGGCGAGACTACTGGATTCTTCATCCACCAGCAGGTCGACCACTTCCTGCGACGCCAGCACAAGCAATTCGCGCGCATCGAACTGGCGCGCCTCGCGCAGAATTTCGCGGAAAATTTCATAGCATACCGTTTCGGCCGTTTTGATGGTGCCCCGCCCCTCACAGGTTGGACACACGCCACACAGCACATGTTCCAGACTTTCACGGGTGCGCTTGCGCGTCATTTCCACCAGTCCCAGCGGCGACACATCGCATACCTGGGTGCGAGCATGGTCGCGTTCCAGCGCCTTTTCCAGCGCGCGCATCACCTGGCGCTTGTGCTCGTCTTCCTGCATGTCGATAAAATCAAGAATGATGATGCCACCCAGGTTGCGCAGGCGCAGCTGCCGCGCTATCGCCTGCGCCGCTTCCAGATTGGTTTTGAAAATGGTTTCTTCCAGATTGCGGCTGCCGACAAAGGCGCCGGTATTCACATCAATCGTGGTCATCGCCTCGGTCTGGTCAATGATGAGATAGCCGCCGGACTTGAGATAAACTTTTTTATCCAGCCCTTTCTGGATTTCATCTTCGACGCCGTGCAAATCAAAAATCGGGCGCTCGCCGGGATAATGCTCAATCAGGTGCGCCATTTCCGGCACATAAGTGTTGGCGAATTCCTGCATCGCGGTGTAGGTTTCACGTGAATCCACCCGGATCTGCTCCAGACTTTCGTCCACCATGTCGCGCAATACGCGCAGATACAGCGGCAAATCCTTGTGCACCACCTGCCCTGCTTCAACCTTCGACTCGCTGATGTCTCGCCATACACGGTTAAGATATTTGATGTCAGCGGCGATGGACTCCGGCGTGGCTACCTCGGCGGCAGTGCGCAGGATGTAGCCCATGCCGTCCATGCGCTCGGGTTGATTCAGCAACATCTGACGCAAACGCTCACGTTCTTCATCACTTTCGATGCGTGATGACACACCGATGGTATCGGTATTGGGCATCAACACCAGGTAACGCGACGGGATGGTGACATTGGTGGTCAGACGCGCGCCCTTGGTGCCCATCGGGTCCTTGATGACCTGCACCAGCAGTTCCTGCCCCTCGTGCAATATCTGGTTAATGTGGCGGGAGCCGCTATTTTCCCCTTTGTTGGCGACATCGGATACATGCAGGAAAGCGGCGCGCTCCAGTCCGGCATCGACAAAGGCGGCCTCCATGCCTGGCAGCACGCGCACCACCTTGCCCTTGTAGACATTGCCAACCAGTCCACGACTGCGGCTGCGCTCAATGTACAGTTCGTGCAGCATGCCATTTTCCAGGATGGCGACCCGCGTTTCCTGCGGGGTGATGTTAATCAGAATTTCCTTGGTCATGCTATCTCGCTGTTATGGGTTTTATTCACCGGATCTACACCGCACTGCGCCAGTAATTCTGCTGTCTCAAACAGCGGCAAACCCATTACCGAGGAAAAACTTCCCTCAAGGTGACTGATGAAAGCCGCCGCGCCGCCCTGTATGCCATATGCGCCGGCCTTGTCCAGCGGTTCGCCGGTGTCGACATAGGCGCGAATCTGCGCCGCAGTCAGCATGGCAAAAGTCACCCGGCTGCTTTGCAGCCGCTGATGAGTCGCGCCATGGCAAACCACGGCCACCGCCGTGTGAACCTGATGCGTCGTTCCCGAGAGTCTAGTTAACATCTCGATGGCCTGCCCGCTATCAGCCGGTTTGCCCAGTAGTTCACCACGCAATTCAACAATGGTGTCAGCCCCCAGCACCGGCAGGCGGTTATCGCATTCGGCCAATGCCGCAGCCGCCGATGCTTTCCGCATGGCCAGACGGCTGACATAATCTGTCGGCGATTCCCCCGCCAGCTGCGACTCATCAATGTCCACCGGCAGCACCCGGCTGCGCACGCCGATTTGCTGCAACAGCTCACGCCGCCGTGGCGAAGCCGACGCCAGCACGATATCAAATATCCTCGAATCCACTTTAACTTCCACAATAAAGATACGTTATTTTACATAAATATCAGTAACCTGCGTCACATTCCTCAAGCCAGACCAATTGTTAACAATCGTGACTTGTGTATCCCGTCACTTTAACTCACCTGCCGCGCCACGATATGCTAATTTGAACCTTCACACTGATATCGAGCCAAAGCCGACATGGACACCATACACATTATCGCACTCACCCTGGGCGCCGCCTGGGCTTCCGGCATCAACCTGTACGCCGCCATACTCACCCTCGGCATCCTCGGCGCCGGCGGTTATACGCAGTTGCCCGAATCACTGCAGGTGCTGCAGGATCCGATGGTCATCGGCGCCGCCGGGCTGATGTATTTCGTCGAGTTTTTCGCCGACAAAACCCCGGGCGTGGATACCGGCTGGGACGCTATCCACACCTTTATCCGCATCCCCGCCGGCGCGATACTCGCCGCCGGCGCGGCGCAGGGTCTGGAAATCAATCAGGCCGCGGAGCTGACCGCCGCCATTCTCGGCGGCTCGCTGGCCGCCACCAGCCACTTCACCAAGGCCGGCTCACGCGTGCTGATCAACGCCTCACCGGAGCCGTTCAGCAACTGGACCGCCTCCATCGCCGAAGACCTGGCGGTCATCGGCGGCCTGTGGGCCGCGTTGAATCACCCCTGGCTGTTTGTTATCGCGCTGGGCGTGTTCATCGCGCTGGTGATATGGCTGCTGCCCAAAATCTGGCGTGCGATAAAAGCGCTGATGCGCAAGATAGGCAACCTGTTCCGGCGCAACCGGCAAGACCTGGAAGACCCGATCAAAACCTTCACAATTTATACTGACAAGGACGGGGTGGACAGGCTGGAGTAGTTTTCCTCATTGTTTGGAATTCACCACAGAGCAGTTGTGTTGAAAGTCAACCCGCATCCACATATTGCCAGGGCGTTTGGTTCTTGACCATCGTGTTGAGTGTCACCAGCAACTTGCGCATGCAAGCCGTGATGGCCACCTTGAA
>JALWPK010000195.1 GCA_026995045.1 Gammaproteobacteria bacterium
GCGCGCAAGCTCGACAAGATTACTTTCGAAGAAATGCTCGAGATGGCCAGTCTCGGCTCCAAAGTGCTGCAAATTCGCTCGGTCGAATTTGCCGGCAAATACAATGTTCCCCTGCGCGTGCTGCATGCCTTCGAGGAAGGCGAGGGCACGCTCATAGCCCTGGAGGAAGACGACGTGGAACAGGCGTTAATATCCGGCATCGCGTTTAACCGCGACGAAGCCCAGCTCACCATCAACGGCGTGCCCGACCAGCCCGGCGTGGCCTCCAGGATTCTGGGGCCGATCACCGACGCCAACATCGAAATCGACATGATTGTGCAGAACGTGGGCGAGGACGGCTGCACCGACTTCACTTTCACCGTGCACCGCAACGATTATGCGAAGGCGAAGCAACTGCTGGAGCAGGTCGCCAGCGATCTGGGCGCCCGAAACGTGCAGGGCGATGACGCCATCGTCAAGATTTCGCTGGTTGGCGTGGGCATGCGCTCGCACGCCGGCATCGCCAGCACCATGTTCCAGACGCTGGCGGACGAGGGCATCAACATCCTGATGATTTCCACCTCCGAAATCAAGATTTCAGTTGTGGTTGAGGAGAAATACCTTGAACTGGGCGTGCGCAGTCTGCATGCTGCATTTGGACTGGATTCAAACGGACAAGTGGACAAATAATGACAAAAAATCCGGTATTTACCGGCCTGCATTTATGTCATAATTGTTAAATCTGGACGCGCCCGCTTCGACGCGACTGGATCGGCAATACCCATCGAAGCAAAACCGGGGGCGAATGAACTAATCGCGCTGTTCTCTACTCCCAACCCTAAATCGCTCAAAACATGGAGATACATTATGTTGATCTTGACTCGTCGCGTCGGTGAAACGCTGATGATCGGTGATGATGTAACCGTTACCGTGCTTGGTGTAAAAGGCAATCAGGTTCGCATTGGCATCAATGCGCCCAAAGACATTGCCGTGCATCGTGAAGAAATTTACGAACGCATCAAGGCCGAACAGGGTAATACTGCTACCGCTGAATAAGCACTTTACCCGATTCAAGAAGACAGGTATGCTTCGCACGCTGTGCGAGCTCTGTCTTCTTGTCGTTTGGGGGCGGAAAAATCGCCATCACGCGCGACTGGAGCGCCGACCATGAGCATGGGTCGAAATCCACAACAAATGAGAAATACCGAGTTTTCGGAGAGCTGGCCGAGTGGCTGAAGGCGCTCCCCTGCTAAGGGAGTATGGGGTTTAAAGCCTCATCGAGGGTTCGAATCCCTCGCTCTCCGCCATCCTTTTCAAAGCAGGCTGTGTTAAAGCCTGCTTTGAAAAGGATAGAGGAGGGCGCGGCCCTGATGAGAACCCTGGGTTCGACAAAATCGCCGGGAGTGATTTTGAACGCGCGCAGCGCGGCCCGAAGGGCGGAGGGCAGGATGCCCGGAGTAATCCCTCGCTCTCCGCCATCCTTTCCAATCAGCTTTACTCAACACGTCACTGCCGTAGGAGTGGCTTCAGCCGCGAATGGCGCTATCCACAATCACCGAGCTGTCTGAAACTGTGTTTTCGCGACTGAAGTCGCTCCTACGGTAGCGATCCCTCGAAGTTGTCGCCACAAAGGTTGGTGGTGCAAAAAAACTTCTGGAAGCAAATGAACAAATCAATAAAAACCATTGACCCAAACGCCCGAAAACCCCATAATCACGCCCCTTTACAGAACATGCGCCTGTAGCTCAGCTGGATAGAGTACTCGGCTACGAACCGAGCGGTCAGAGGTTCGAATCCTCTCAGGCGCGCCATCCATCAAACAACCCGCCACCAGGCGGGTTTTTTGATGGGGGGCGTGACTGAGCGATTTGATGAGAAGCTCCAGGTTCGACAAATTTGCCGGGAGCAAATTTGGACGCGCGCAGCGCGGCCCCGAAGGGGCGAAGGGCAGGAAGCCCGGAGCAATCCTCTCAGGCGCGCCATCCAACAAAACAACCCGCCGACAGGCGGGCTTTTTTGTTGGATGGTGTGACTGAGCGATTTGATGAGAAGCTCAAGGTTCGACAAAATCGCCGGGAGCGATTTTGAACGTGCGTAGCACGGCCCGAAGGGCGGAGGGCAAGGAAAGCCAGTAGTACAAAATCGCCGGGAGCGATTTTATTCGCCACATCCCTGTTGCTCACCCTACAGGCCATCCGCAAAAGCGCGGATGTTCAAAATTGTTCCAGACAATTTTAGTGGACGCGCGCCGCGCGGCCCCGCAGGGGCGGAGGGCAGGAGCCCGGAGCAATCCTCTCAGGCGCGCCATCCAACAAACAACCCGCCGTCAGGCGGGTTTTTTGATGGGAAGCGGTCATGTCAACAGAATTATCCGCAGGGAATACCGGATTCCTTGAGCGATGCAGCGAGCCAACATCGCCCAACCGTTCATTTCCGCACAAAAGCGGTATTTCCTGTCGAGAATTCAACAGGTTCGGCCATTTATTAGAAAATTCTTTCCTTTAGGCATTAACGCAAGTAACAGCCACATATTTGAACTAAAATTGCTTCTATACACATCGGTATCAGGCAGTTGGCTGACCGGTGTTTTTATATGTGTGGAGAAATGAATGCTAATACCTGTCGTGTTGTCGGGTGGCTCGGGTACGCGCCTGTGGCCGCTGTCTCGCAAAATGCACCCCAAGCAACTGTTGCCGCTGATTGACGATAACTCCTTGTTGCAAAACACATTATCCCGTTTTTCAGCGATTGATGTGGAGCACGCCATTGTGGTGTGCAACGAGGATTACCGCTTTATGGTGGCGGAGCAGGTGCGCCAGGTGTGCCCCTATGACACCTCTATCATTCTCGAGCCGGCTGGCCGCAATACCGCGCCCGCGATTGCGCTGGCGGCGATTCGCGCCCGTCAGATTGACGAAAACGCGCAGATGATCGTGCTGCCCGCCGATCACGATATCCGCAAGGTCGACAGTTTTCTGCGGGCGGTGCAAACCGCTGCGGCCGTGTGTGATGACGATCGCATCGCTACCTTCGGCATTGTGCCGAACCGCCCGGAAACCGGTTTTGGTTATATCAAGGCGGGCGCGCCGTTAAATGAATCAGTCTACGCCATCGAGGCGTTTGTGGAAAAACCCGACCGGGCCACCGCCCAGGCCTACCTGGATGAAGGCGGTTATTACTGGAACAGCGGCATGTTCATGTTCAAGGCCTCAACCTACCTGGATGCGCTGGAGCGTTATGCGCCGGAAATGAAACAGTGCTGCGACGCCGCCATGCAAAAAGCAGTCGAAGACATGGATTTTCTGCGCGTTGACAAGGAAACATTTGAAGCCTGTCCGTCAGACTCGATTGATTACGCGGTGATGGAAAAAGCGGACAACACCGTCGTGATTCCGGTCGATATCGGCTGGAGCGATGTCGGCTCGTTCTCGGCGCTGTATGACATTAACGACAAGGACGAAAGCGGCAACGCGGTGATTGGCGATGTCATCAGCCACAACACCACCAACTGCTATTTGCGCGCCAACGACAAGGTGCTCGTGGGCCTCGGCATCGACAACCTGGTGGTGGTCGACACCGACGATGCACTGTTGGTCGCCAACAAGGACTGTGTGCAGGACATAAAAGGCGTGGTGGAAGAATTGCTGCGAAACGACCGCGAGGAAGCGCTGCTGCACAAAAAAGTCTGCCGCCCCTGGGGATGTTACCAGGGCATCGACGCGGCGGAAGGTTTTCAGGTCAAGCGCATCACGGTCAAGCCGGGCGCGACCCTGTCGCTACAAATGCACCATCATCGTGCCGAGCACTGGGTGATTGTCAGCGGCACCGCCAAAATCACCCGCGGCGATGAAGTTTTTACCCTGTACGAAAATGAATCCACCTTTATCCCGCTGGGCACCACGCACCGGCTGGAAAACATCGGCAAGATTCCGCTGGAATTAATTGAAGTGCAAACCGGCAGTTACCTCGGCGAGGATGACATCGTGCGGTTTGATGACGTTTACGGAAGAAAGGATAGTAAATGAAAGCACTGGTAACAGGCGGCGCCGGTTTTATCGGCTCACACATTACAGAACGGCTGCTCAATGACGGACACGAGGTGGTGGTGCTGGATGATTTTTCCACCGGCCACCGTCACAATCTGCCCGAACATGACAAGCTGAGCGTCGTCGAAGGCGACATCCGCAACATGCAAACGGTTGAAGATTGCATGCAGGGCGTCAACTGGGTATTCCACAAGGCAGCGGTCGCCTCGGTGCCAAAAACGGTGAACGACCCGGTCGGCAGTAGCGCGGCCAACTACCAGGGCACGCTGCATATTCTCGAAGCGGCCCGGCAGAACAAGGTTGATCGTGTCGTGTTCGCTTCCAGCGCCGCCCTGTATGGCGATGAACCCACTCTGCCGAAACAGGAAGACATGCTGCCGGTGACATTGTCGCCCTATGCGGTCGACAAGCTGGCCTCGGAGTACGCCTGCGGCGTGTACACAAAGCTGTATGGTTTGAAAACCGTGGCCCTGCGCTATTTCAATGTATACGGGCCGCGCCAGGATCCGTCATCGCCTTATTCCGGTGTGATTTCCATCTTTGCCGACCGTCTCAGCAAACAGCAAATGCCCACCATATTCGGTGATGGCGAACAGACGCGCGATTTTGTGTTTGTCACCGATGTGGTCGAAGCCAACATGCAGGCGGTGCTGCGCGATGAGCCGGTCGGTCAGTACATGAATATCGCCACCGGCCACCAGATTACGCTGAATGAGCTGTTGCAGGTGTTCTGCGAGTTGTATCAGCTGGAATGCAAGCCCGAATATGGCGAACCACGGCAGGGTGACATTAAAGAATCTTACGCCAACATCGAGCGCGCCAGCAAACTGCTGGCATGGCAGCCTGAAGTGGCGCTGCACGATGGCCTGAAATTACTTTGCGAGAGTTTGTGAGTCGATACATGGAAAACAGGGAATTGATCGAAAAACTGAATAACAACACGGCAGTCATCGGCATTGTCGGTCTGGGTTATGTCGGCATACCACTGGCGTTGCGCTATGCCGAGGTCGGCTACAAGGTGCTGGGGCTGGATATCGATGCCGACAAGGCGGAAAAAATTGCCGCCGGTAAAACCTACATCAAGCACATTCCCGATGAGGCAATACAAAAAGCGGTCGAGCAGGGTTTTGAAGCCAGCACCGATTTTTCCCGCGCCGCTGAAGCCGACGCGTTGATTCTTTGCGTGCCGACACCGCTGGATGCCCACCGCGAGCCTGATTTGAGTTTTGTGCTCAACACCATGGAGAGCCTGTTGCCGTATCTGCGCGAGGGGCAGGTGGTGTCGCTGGAAAGCACCACCTATCCCGGCACCACCGACGAAGAGCTGAAACCACGTATTGAAAGCACGGGCCTGCAGGTGGGCAAGGATGTGTTTCTGGTGTACTCACCGGAGCGTGAAGACCCTGGCAACCCCGACTTTACCACCCGCACCATTCCCAAAGTGTGCGGCGGCGACACGGATGCCTGCCAGCAGGTGGGTGTCGCGCTTTACGAACAGGTCATCGACAGGGTGGTGACGGTGAGTTCCACCCGCGCCGCAGAAATGACCAAGTTGCTGGAAAATATCCATCGTGCGGTTAACATCGGTCTGGTCAACGAAATGAAAATCGTGGCTGACAGAATGGGGATTGATATCTACGAAGTTATCAATGCCGCCGCCACCAAACCGTTCGGTTTTGTGCCGTATTATCCCGGTCCTGGCCTCGGTGGGCACTGTATTCCGATCGACCCGTTTTATCTCACCTGGAAGGCGCGCGAATATGGCGTCAATACGCGATTCATCGAGCTGGCGGGCGAGGTCAACAGCGCCATGCCAGAGTACGTTGTCAGCAAGGTGGTGCATGGCCTTAACCAGCACAAAAAGGCTATCAATGGCAGCCGCATATTGATGCTGGGCATTGCCTACAAAAAGAATGTCGATGACATGCGCGAATCACCCTCGGTCGAAATCATGCAGCAAATGCAGCAGTTGGGCGCAGTGGTGGAATATTCCGACCCCTATGTGCCCGTGTTCCCCAAAATGCGCCGCTACCGGTTTGACTTGCAAAGTGTCGAGCTGAGTGCGGAAGCCCTCAAGGCGTATGACTGCGTAGTGATTGGCGCCAATCATGATGACTTTGATTATGATCTGATTGAATCCAGCGCCAGCCTGATTGTTGACACCCGCGGTGTGTACAAGGGTAGGCGAGAGAATGTTGTGCAGGCGTAGCCAGGGGTGTTGATGAGTAGTCAAAACAGGATTGCCGCGTCGCAAGAAATGCCAATCGCAATGGCAATTAGTAATCCGTCATTACGACAAAATCGCCTGGAGCGATTTTGAACGCGCATCGCGCGGCCCAAAGGGCGGAAGGCAGGATGCCTGAAGTAACGCAGCGAAGCAATCTCGAGAAACAGGTTGTGGGTTTGCCGCGTCGCAAAAAGCGCTCCTCGCAATGACAGTGCGCTTGGCATTTGGTTGTTATTGATTATGGTTATTAAGTTACAGGAAAACACATGAATGTGGTGATGATAGGCTCGGGTTATGTCGGGCTGGTGTCCGGCGCATGTTTCGCCGAGTTTGGCGCCAGCGTAACCTGTGTCGACAAGGACGAATCGAAAATCGACGCGCTGCTCGAAGGTGGCATACCGATTTATGAGCCGGGTCTGGACGATCTGGTCGCCAAAAATGTGAAAGCCGGCCGGCTCGGGTTTTCAACCGACCTGAAAGGCCACGTTGCCGGTGCGGATCTGGTGTTCATTGCCGTCGGCACGCCCACACGTCGTGGCGACGGCCATGCGGATTTGCAATATGTGTATGCCGCCGCCAAAGAACTAGCTGGTTATCTGAAGGGATACACTGTCATCGTCGACAAGTCCACGGTGCCGGTCGGCACCGCCCGGCAGGTGGAGCGCATTGTGCGGCAAACCAATCCCGATGCTGATTTCGATGTGGCCTCAAACCCCGAGTTTTTACGCGAAGGCTCCGCAATCGGCGATTTCATGCGGCCGGATCGGGTGGTGCTGGGAGTGGAATCGGAACGCGCCGAAGCCCGCTTGCGCGAACTGTATCGACCGCTTAATTTGATAGAAGCGCCGATTCACGTGACCAATCTGGAGAGCGCCGAGTTAATCAAATACGCGTCCAATGCTTTCCTGGCCACCAAGATCAGTTTCATTAACGAAATGTCGCAATTGTGCGAAAAAGTCGGTGCCGATGTGCACTCGGTCGCCAAGGGCATGGGGCTGGATGGCCGTATCGGTAAAAAGTTTTTGCACGCCGGGCCGGGGTATGGCGGATCGTGTTTCCCCAAGGATACACTGGCGCTGATTCGCATTGCGCAGGAACATGGCGCTTCCTGCCGCATCGTCGAATCCGTGGTTGAAGTCAACGCAGCGCAGAAAGCCAGAATGGTCGCCAAAATACGCGATGCGCTAGGTGGTTCCGAGTCTGGCAAAAAAATCGCCGTGCTGGGTCTGACCTTCAAACCTGAGACAGACGACATGCGCGACTCGCCGTCGCTTGCGATACTACCGGCTTTGGCCGACAAGGGCGCCAATATTTCCGCTCACGATCCGGAAGGCATGGAAGAAGCCAAAAAACTGCTGCCGGAATCGATTCGCTACTGCGATAGCATCGATGATGCTGTGGGCGGCGCGGATGCCGTCGTGTTAATGACAGAATGGAACCAGTACCGCGGACTGGACCTCGGCAAGCTGAAGAGCCAGATGCAGGGCGACATATTTGTGGACTTGCGTAATGTTTACGAAAAATCCATGATGGAGCGTGAGGGTTTTAAATATTATTGCGTAGGAAGATGATGTTTGTTGTCCTGTCATTACGAGCGGAGCGAAGTAATCTCGAGCATCAAACCGAGAAGTCGGGTGTGTTAACAAAGTCGGAGCGGCTTCAGTCGCGAAGTGCTGGCAGCAAATTACAGCATATGAAACATATGCAACGAGTCAAATGACATTATGAAAATTCTGGTAACAGGCGTAGCTGGCTTCATCGGCATGAGTGTCGCCAGGGCATTGCTCGAACGTGGTGACGAGGTGGTTGGCATTGACAACATCAACGACTACTACGATGTACAGCTCAAATACGACCGCCTGAAACAAATCGAGGATTATGACAATTTTACTTTCATCAAAATGGACATCGCTGACCGCGATACCATGGAAGAGCTGTTCAAAACCCAAAACTTCCAGCGCGTATTCAATTCGGCAGCCCAAGCAGGTGTGCGCTATTCATTGCAAAATCCACACGCGTATGTCGACAGCAATCTGGTGGGTTTCGTCAACATACTCGAAGGTTGCCGCCATAATGGGGTCGAGCATCTGGTCTACGCCAGCAGCTCCAGCGTATACGGCGCAAATACCAGTATGCCGTTCAGCGTTCATGACAACGTTGATCACCAGGTCAGTCTGTACGCCGCCACCAAAAAGTCCAACGAGCTGATGGCGCACACCTACAGCCATCTCTACAACATACCGACAACGGGTTTGCGGTTTTTCACCGTCTACGGTCCCTGGGGCAGGCCGGATATGTCTCCGTCACTGTTCACTGGCGCCATACTGCGCGGAGAACCCATTAATGTATTCAATGAAGGCAAAATGCAGCGCGACTTCACCTACATCGACGACATCGTTGAAGGCGTCGTGCGCGTAATCGACAAGGTCGCGACCCCCAATCCGGATTATGACAGCAATAAGCCTGACCCAGGCACATCCTTTGCGCCGTATCGCGTCTACAACATCGGCAACAACGATGTGGTGCAGTTGATGGATTTCATCGAAACGATTGAAAACACTGTCGGTAAAAAAGCTGAAAAAAACATGATGGGTATGCAGGATGGCGATGTGGTCGCCACCTATGCCAATATTGATGATTTAATGGATGCAGTAGGCTTCAAGCCGTCTACGTCACTCAAGGAAGGAATTCAGAAATTTGTGGACTGGTATAGAGAGTATCATAGTCTATGATTAATAAAACGCTGATCGCATTGGGAAAATACGAGGCATTTGATGAACATACAAAAACTAGGGTATTAAAATGAAAAAAGTAGCACTGATTACAGGTATTACAGGTCAGGATGGCGCGTATCTTGCCGAGTTTCTGCTTAACAAGGGTTATGAGGTACATGGCATCAAGCGTCGATCATCATCGTTTAATACAGATCGAATTGATCATCTCTACCAGGATCCACATGAAAAAGAACAGCGGTTTTTCCTGCATTATGGCGATTTGACTGATTCCATGAGTCTGGTGCGTGTGATTCAGCAGGTTCGGCCTGATGAGATATACAATCTGGGCGCCCAAAGCCACGTCGCGGTCTCATTCGAAAGCCCGGAATACACGGCTGATGCTGTGGGTATTGGAGCGCTACGTATACTGGATGCAATTCGCATATCCGGGCTTGAAAACAAAACGCGCTACTATCAGGCATCCACATCCGAACTGTATGGCAAGGTTCAGGAAATTCCGCAGAAAGAAACCACCCCGTTCTATCCGCGTTCACCCTATGCGGCTGCCAAACTGTATGCCTATTGGATAACCGTTAACTATCGAGAAGCCTACGGCATCTACGCTTGTAACGGTATTCTGTTCAATCATGAGTCTCCTATTCGTGGTGAAACCTTTGTTACCAGAAAAATTACTCGCGCCATTGCCCGCATCAAACTGGGTTTGCAGGACAAGCTGTACCTCGGCAACCTGAGCGCCAGGCGCGACTGGGGGCATGCCAAGGACTATGTGGAAATGCAATGGTTGATGCTGCAACAGGAACAGCCCGAAGACTTTGTGATAGCAACAGGGGTGCAATATTCCGTGCGTGATTTTGTAAACAAGACAGCAAAAGCTGTTGATATTGAGATCGAATGGCAAGGTGAAGGCGTTGATGAAAAAGGCTATGACAAAGCCACAGATAAATGTATTGTAGAAGTCGATCCACGTTACTTCCGCCCAACAGAGGTTGAGACCCTGCTTGGCGACCCGACTAAAGCCAAAGAGAAGCTGGGCTGGACGCCAAAAATTACCCTGGACGAAATGGTCAGGGAGATGGTTGAGCACGACATGATGATCGCCAAACGTGATGCCTTGTGTGAGAGTGAAGGATACAGAACCAACAGATACTATGAATAGCACGAAGGAAACACTGGTTAACGTGTCATTGCGAGGAGTAAAGCGACGCGGCAATCTCAAACAGTTTGATTTTATGGCGCGTGATTGCTTCGTTTCACTCGCAGTGATAGCAGCTTTGTATTAATCAGGGTATCCCTAACTATAAGGTATTGAAACATGAATAAAGACGACAAAATCTATGTCGCTGGCCATCGTGGGCTGGTTGGTAGCGCCATCGTGCGAAACCTTGAGGCCAATGGCTACAGTAATATTCTATGCCGAACCAGCAAGGAGCTCGACCTGAAAAATCAGGCGGCAGTTGATGTATTTTTTGCAGAAGAAAAACCTGACTATGTTTTTCTGGCAGCTGCGAAAGTCGGCGGCATACACGCAAACGACACCTATCCTGTGGACTTTATCCGCGATAATCTGCAAATCCAGACCAATGTGATAGATGCTGCCTGGCGAAACAGCGTAAAAAAACTATTATTCCTTGGCTCCTCATGTATTTACCCCAAGTTCGCGCCACAGCCCATGAAAGAAGAATACCTGCTGACCGGCGAGCTCGAGCCAACCAATGAATGGTACGCAGTTGCAAAAATTGCAGGCATAAAAATGTGTCAGGCCTACAAAAAGCAGTACGGTTTCAATGCGATTTCAATTATGCCGACCAATCTGTATGGTCCGGGTGATAACTTTAATCTGGAAAACTCTCACGTGCTGCCGGCGCTTATCCGAAAATTTCATGATGCGAAAGAGCGTGGCGACAAAACTGTTGAGGTATGGGGGACTGGCTCGCCACGCCGCGAGTTTTTACATGTGGATGACATGGCGGATGCTAGTATTTACCTGATGAATAAATATGATGATATGCGGTTTGTCAACGTGGGTGTGGGTGAGGATGTAACCATCCGCGAACTTGCTGAAACAGTAAAAGTCGTTGTGGGTTTTGAAGGTGAGTTGAGATTTGATACAAGTAAACCTGATGGCACGCCGCGAAAATTACTCGATATAGAAAACCTTAAGAAAACCGGATGGCAGGCTTCTATTCCACTGGAAGAAGGTGTTTCTAGTACCTATCAATGGTATCTAGACAATATTGACAGTTTCAGGCAGTAATAGCGAAGTTTTATAGCAGGCGTTCAGCTTATTGTCGTATGCCGGATAACTACTATGTTAAATACTAAAGATCGTTTCAAAATCCTGGATTGTGAAATATCTCCGGCAACCACAGATTCAGCACTGGAGGCCGTTTCTCAACGTATACAGGATAAATCCGGCGGCTATATCTGCTTCTCCAATGTGCACACGGTTGTTACATCAAGAAAAGATTTAAAACTGCGAGAAAGCACAAACGGTTCCTTTCTTTCACTTCCTGATGGCAAGCCACTTTCAGTTTATGCCAGAAAAAAAGGGTATTCTCAGGTTGAGCAGGTGGCAGGTCCGGATTTTATGCCACTGTGCATTGAGAGATTTCCGGATGCGCGTCATTTTTTTTACGGTTCTACTGATAAAGTACTGAAAAAGCTAAAGGAAAACCTCCGGCGGCAGAATCCGTCTATTAATATCGCTGGTATGTATTCGCCACCATTTCGCCACCTGAATCAGGATGAGCTAGACAAAATACATCAGATGATAAACGAATCCAGGCCCGATTTTATCTGGGTTGGCCTCGGTGCCCCCAAACAGGAGATATGGATGATGGAAAACTTTGATGCCTTGAAGCCTGCCATACTGTTTGGTGTGGGTGCGGCTTTTGACTTTCATGCAGGGCTGTTGCAAAGATGTCCAAAATGGATGCAGAAATCCGGGCTTGAATGGTTTTACCGGTTTATAAAAGAACCAAAAAGATTGTGGAAGCGCTATCTGGTAACAAATACGAGCTTTTTATTTCACCTCGCTCGTGAAGAACTGATAGCAGGAATTTATAAGCCTAAAGGCCAATGAGTACGGGCTGTGATATTTGTATGTTGTATATAGATGAATATTGCTAACAAGAAAAGGAAAACATCCAGTCTGCAGCTGGATATATTGAGAAATATATTCAGTGAGCTAGATCGCAGGGGTGTAACCTTTGCAATGATACATGGTCGTGATATCTTCAATGGCAATACATCGATATCAGATGTTGATATTGTTTTTGATGAATCACCCACAAAAACACTTTCGTCTATTCTTTATGAGATGCAGAGAAAAGGCGCTTTCAGAATTGTTCAGTGTCTGCATTACGATGTTTCAGAGTGTTATTATTACATTCTGTCAATAAACGATGAAGAACGAATATCATTCCTGCACCTGGACTGCATGTATGATCCTGCCGGAATAAACGGCTATTTTTTCCCGGCGCCTGAACTATTAGTCAACTTGAGGAAAGATAACGAAGTACCTTCACCGTCAATTGCCGCTGAGTTTTTGTACCTTGTTATAAAAAAGGCGCGAAAAGGAAAACTTGACCGGGCCACTAAATCAGATATTGAAACACTTTTCTCCTTTGACAGAAGTGCTTGCCTGGGGCTGCTTGCAAAATATCTTGACCCGGAAGCTGTAGCGAAGATTGTCGCGTATATTGAAAATGGCACCATGGATGAACCAGGTGCCCTTGAGGAGATACACCGGCAGTGGCAACAGCATGGGCCTGCCAGAAAGACAAGTATCCGGATAAGGCGCCTGGCTCATGATGTCATCAGGAAAATACACCGCATAATAAAACCAAGCGGTATTTTTATCGTTTTTCTGGGGCCGGACGGATCTGGAAAATCGACTATCGCTGAAGGTGTTCTCGCAAAAAGTTACGATGGCTTCAGGAAAACATTCCACTTTCACTGGCGGCCTGAACTTTTGCCACGCCCCGGGGGCAAGCATAAGTCCTCAGACCATGATGGCGCACCTGAGCCCGCTCTGGAATCCAAGTACGGCCTGTTTATGTCGCTGATTCGCTTTTCTTATTACTATGGCGATTTTATCCTGGGATACTGGATAAGGATCTACCCCAGGAAGGCAGCTACTTCACTTGTTATTGGCGAACGCTATTATTACGATATTCTTGTTCATCCGGAAAGATACGGGTTTTCCTTACCTGCGTGGGTTTATCGGGTGCTTATATATTTTGTGCCGAAACCAGATATGACCATATTACTGTCTAATGAAGCGGAAGTGATCGCTGAAAGAAAGGATGAGCTTCCTGTTGAGGAAATAAGACGACAATTAAATGCATACAGAGAAGTGATAAGACTTGCAGGTAACGGGATAGAAATCAGGACTGAAGGAAGTATTGATGACGTTGTTCAGAATGTTTCGCAGACAGTGCTTAACAAAACTGCAGATAAAAACCGGTGTTGTGACTCATGACATCGGGAAAATGTAATTATGCGGCTCTGCCTGCCGGAAAATCTCCCCGAATCTGTTTCAATCCATGCTCTCATGAGAGCATAAAATCCGCTTTTGATCTGTACCGCCCACATTCTATCAAGGGAAAACTGTTCAGATTGGCAGGTATTGTTCTTTCCTATACAGGATTGATTGCCCGCTTTAGTTTTTTTCGGGTAACTCCTGATGTTTCCGGCAGGCTGTCTGAATTTGACAGACAGCTTGAGGGGTCACTGGAATTGGGAGATATTACTACTGCCTACTTGCTTGGGACGCCAGGAAAGCACCAGAAGTGGATTGCTCGAATTTCAGCAAATAACAGAGTAACAGCTTACGCCAAGATTGCCTTTGCAAATGAGGCTGCTAAACAACTGGAAAACGAAGCGAAAGCACTCACCAGGCTGAAAGCATTCAGCAGTAAACATGCCCAGTTTCCCAGGCTCATCGCGTCAGTATTTTCAGATGACCTTTCTTTTATTGTGGTCTCAGGCCCTGAATCTGACGTTAGTAAAACTTCACAGGTGAAGCTTGATAAGTCACTTGCAGAGTTCACAAGGGAGCTGGCGCTGCAGGGAAAGACTGCTGAGTGTCATGTAGATGAAATTCTTGATCGTGACTTCTCTATAAAAGGTAACCCGAGGATAGAGCTGGCTCGTCTGAGAATACGTGATTGGTTGGTCAAAACCTTACCCGGAGAAAAATATCAATGTACTCTTTCTCACGGTGATTTTGCACCCTGGAATATTCTCACACAAACCAACAATAAACGCTTTGTTTTTGACTGGGAGTACAGCTTGGAAACATTGCCCGCGTTTTTTGATATTTTTCATTATACATTCATGCCCGCAATGCTTGTCGATAAAAAGGCACCGGTATTGGCGATTAATAGCTGTCTTGCCATGTGTCAGCAGGACGGGTCTGTCGAATCGCTATCTTCAGACCTGACAATAAAAAGTGAGCATCTGTCAGCATATCTCGGTTTGTATCTCTGGAGCCTGCTTATCCGTCTTGCCAACACTCAGGAGGAAGTAACTGGTGACAATATATATAATTCAACGGTAGAGTACGTTATCAGGGCAATTGAGATCCTTAGCTTCAGATGTGGCCGGCGAAAAGACAAACCTGCGGTACTTGTTTCAGCCTATGCCTGTGATCCTGAGCATGGTTCTGAGCCCGGAGTTGGCTGGCAAATGGTTCAGGCAATATCCCGGATTGCTGATGAGTGGGTAATAACCAGGAAGAACAACAGAGACAATATCGAACGTGAATTGCTGGCTACCAGGAATCTCCATGTTTATCTTTCAGCAATTGACTTGCCACCCTGGCTTGGCTGGTGGAAAAAAGGGCAGCGGGGCGTACGTACTTACTATTACCTGTGGCAGTTAGTTGCTCTGTACCACTGTCGTAAGGAACTCAGCCACAAGGACTTTGACATCGGACATCACGTTACTTTTGTCAATGACTGGCTATTTACCTTTTTTTCTCTATACAAACTTCCTTATATATGGGGGCCGATAGGTAGTCACCCAAAAATACCGTATGGTTTGACAATGAATTTTTCGACCTATCTGAAAGATACTGCTCGTTACCTGTTCCAGGGCTTTATGAGAACTATCGATCCGCTTTTCTGGCTCAGTGCTATACGGGCAAGCAAAATCGTTGTGATTTCCAATGAGGCAAGAAACAGATGGCCGTTAATGCTGTTTAAAGGGAAGATTGAAGTTCATACAGGAATTGGCGTTGAAGAATTTACAGATATTACAGAACATGGACAGGCGCGCAAGAACAGCTCGACAACAAGAATACTGAGCGTCGGACGGCTTGTACCTATAAAAGGGTTTAATCTGGCAGTTGAGTCATTTTCCAGTGTCGAGTCTGATGCTGACCTGGAACTGGTTATCATAGGCAAGGGGCCTGACAAAGATAAATTGGAACAGCAGGTCAACAAAACCGGTATTGAGGCAAAGGTGCGCTTCATCGAGTGGTTGCCGCGAGATCAGGTAATGCAATGGTTTGCTACAGCAGACATTTTCCTTTTCCCCAGCTTTGAGGCGGGAGGAATGGTTGTTCTTGAGGCCATGAACCAGTCAGTACCGGTTATCTGTCTGGACTATGCCGGTCCTGGCGCAATGGTTGATGAAACAAGCGGGATAAAAATACCCATAGGCTCAAAAAGAGATGTGGTCGCCGGCCTGTCTAGCGCTATAGGGGAACTGGTTAATGATAAGGAAAAGTATGATGCATTGTCCCAGGGCGCCAGGGAAAAAGTAAGACAACAGTTTATGTGGGACCAGCGTTACAATATTGTGAACAAATGGTATAGCGAAGTTGTAGCTGCGGCCGGCATGAGTAACTAACAGAGTAAAAAGATGAAACCAACGTTTATCGGCATTGGTGCGCAAAAATGCGCTTCTTCATGGTTATACGAGGTATTGAGAGATCATCCTGATGTCTGTCTTAGTCCTGAGAAAGAGGTTAATTTCTTCAGTTATAATTATGACAGGGGATATCAATGGTACGAACGCCATTTTCCGCAACGATGTGACGGGAAAAAGGCTGTTGGCGAGGTTTCTCCTTCATATTTTCATAATCCCTCTGTACCTGCTTATGCAAGAGACTATAATCCTGACTTGAAGATTATAGCTTTGCTCAGACATCCTGTTAAACGTGCGATATCAAATCATAAGCATGATATTCGTACAGGTAATTTTCAGGGTGATGACCTTTCCTTCGAGGCAGGATTAAGAAATAATCCGTCATATATTGACCAGGGTCTGTATGCAACACATCTTAAACGCTGGCTGGAGTATTTTCCGGCAGAGCAGATAAAGGTGATTATTGTAGATGATATTATTGAAAATCCTCAAAAAGTTGTTGAGGATGTCTATGAATTCCTGTCAGTAGATACCGGTCATGTGCCTGAAGCATTACACAAACGCGCGAATGTCAGTTACGCTGTACGTTGGCGCTGGCTTAGTAAAATCGTAAACAGGCTCGGAAATATACTGCGCCACGGCCCCTTAAATGGCTTATGGTGGCTGGCTTCCCGCCTTGGCTTCAGGAAGATTTATCATGCGATAAATGCAAAACCTGTCGAAGGCGCTCATGTAGCGCTTACTTCAGAAGAAAAACGAAACCTGGAAAATATATTCTCCGATCAGATAGAAGAATTAGAAAAACTTCTTGCAAGAGACCTTTCATCATGGAAATGATCGCCAGTTGGTAAACAGATATGTGGGCTACTAACCTTTATATTACTGTAACGACCATTGTAATACTTGCAATGATCTCTTCAGTAAAACCGGTGAATGAATGGCTTGACTCAGTCAGGAAGTGGCCTGCTGCCACGTTTCTTATTTCTCTTTTATTCCTCAGCCTCTTTTTAACTTCGAGTACGCAATTAAATACATCTCCAGGCACCGAACTTGGTATTGTAAGAAAGATACGTGTAGGGTTACTGATATCAGTATTTTTTATTGTTTTTTTCTCAATAGTATTAAAAAGAATGGGACGCTTACGGTTAACATCTCCAATGGTGGCAATGCTCCTTTATGCCCTGTATGCAATGTTAAGCGCCCTGTATTCAACACACCCGAGCCTTACAGCCTGGAAAGGATTCGAGGTTCTGGTCGATGTGATGGTCTTTATATATCTTGCTTCCTATTTAAAGGACTATGCGTCTATACGTGACTTGTTGAATATTGTATATATTATTGTTCTTTACCTTGTTGTATCAGCATTGGTCGGTGGAATCTTTGCTCCCGGTCTTGCCTATGTGCGACAAACAGGTGGAAGTGGTTCCATGGCATGGGAGTACTGGGGGATTTTTCCAAGTATCCACCCTAACTCTCTGGCTCAATTTGGTGCAATTATTGGTGTTATCGCAATGATTCATCTGTTGTATGCAAAAGATGCAGTAGAGCGAAATATGTCATTTTTGATTCTTGCCATTGGTCTTGCAGGTATGCTGCTTTCCCATAGCAGAACATCGCTTATCGGTTTTGTACTGGCCAGCGCTGTAATCTTTATGTTTGGCAAGCGCAAAGGTATCGGGCTTGCTATTTTGTTTGTAGGCGCGATAGCAGTTGTAATATCTGATTTCGACACACTTGTAAAAATGTACGTTATGCGAGGGCAGTCTGAAGAAGTGTTTACACGTATGTCCGGACGTACAGAATATTGGCCAATTGTAATAGAAGTCTTCCTTATGTCACCCTTTATCGGACATGGGTACTATTCCGGGCACAGGTTCGGTGTGTTTGAAGGAAAACTGATGCTTAACACTTCATCTGTTGACAATACCTATCTCGAAGTACTTGTTGACCTGGGGGTTCTTGGCATGTTTTTTATTGCGCTCATGCTGGTTCTGACCGCAAAGAATTTCTTTCAAATCAGGCTGGCTATTCATTCGTACGATAAAATGAAGGAATGGTTTGTGTTGTGGCTCGAGCTGTTTGGCCTTATTGTAATAATACTGGTGCGCAGTCTGACCGGCCCGACTTTCCAGCGTCATCACCCCAGTCTGGTCATTGCGCTTGCAGTCATCGTTGTTGCTGCGGCGGCAGTAAAAATAGTTCGTAGCAGGGAAGGGTCGTTGGATATTGTAAAAGATGAGAAAACAATAAATGATAAGACGCTTATCAACAAGAAGCCACAACGCGTAATATACAAAAAACAATGATTATCAGATCTGTATTAATATTGGTATTTTTGTTATTACCGGTAAGTACTTTTGCAAATGCCCAACAGGGCCCGCTATATTACCTGATACACCCATCAGGGGGGGATGATACTGATGTAATACAGGCCGCGCTTGATAAAAAGGACAAGCCTGTTCACCTTGCCAGTGGTGTCTTTAACATAAGTAAATCTCTCATGGTTTACAGAGGCTCCTCACTTATTGGAAATGGCTCGGCAGATCCAAATGTTGCCTCGTCAAGCACATTAAGGTTGCTTCCGGGAACAAACATGGACGCCATAATCAGGGCGCCCAAGAACGAAAATAACCCTTATGACTACATGCACTGGTTAACCATTGCTAATTTACGAATTGATGGCAACAAGCAGCAAAACAAAGCAGGTAACTGTATTAATCTCGGTAAACTCGGCAACAATTCACTACTAACAAGGTTGTTACTGTCGAAGTGCCCGGAATCAGGAATAAAACTCAATGGCCCAGCTGTTCCTGTTAATCTTACCCAGATATCAGTATTTCAATGTGGTCAGTATGGTGTAAATTTTGAAGCCGCGGGTGCTCAATCGGTCTATATCAGAGACCTTGCCGGTGATGATAATGAAATTGCACTGCTAAGAATTGCAAACGCAAGTGGATCTGATCACTTTAGTATTGTTATTGAAAACCTGCGTGCTGAAAACTACGCAGATGGGAAGCAGGAAACAGGCGTTATTCTCGAAAGTATGAACTGGTCAAAGGTCACTTTTATTTCGCCTCAATTCCACCGAAGAGGAAAGTTGCGGCTAGGTGGTTCAGGTATACATATCAAGGGTAAAACGGGTGTTCGCCTTACAATAATTGGTGCATCATTCGAAAATGTCAGGAATGCCATAGTTGACGATATACGAAAAAAGACAATAAATGCTAGCACCCGAACATTTTCTGTCTATACGGAAGATATAGATGTTATCCATCGCATCAATCTCTTTTCACGCAATTCAAATGCCAATGCTACCTTTACTGTTGACGCTTCAAGGCTCAATATCAATTCACCCAAGGATAACGCAAACATACAGCATATCGATATTTATGGGCCAGCAGGCAAAGCATTTGAGTTTGACGCGGGTAAGGGGCAGTTCGTTTCCAGAGGGTCACTTGCACTCGGCAAGGATGGTAATAACATAAAAGCTGTCTGGAGTGTCTGTGATGGTGGACCGGAAAATGTTCTGGCTGCGCCAAAAGGTTCTGTATGCAGCGATACCAAGCAGGGTAAATTGTATTTTAAACGCAGCGGATCCGGAAAAACCGGATGGGTCAGACTTGATAAATAATCCGTGGCGTAAAACTGGATCTTAAACTACATGCATATAGTATTTGCCCATAATTTCTACCAGCAGGCTGGCGGTGAAGATGCTGTTGTTGCGCAGGAAATGGATTTATTGCGCTCGGCCGGTCACAAGGTGTCATTATATGAGAAGCATAATGATGAAATTAAGGGGCTTTGGCCCAAAATGGAAGTGGCTTTTTCTACTGTGTACTCAAAAAAATCACGTAATAATTTTGAGAAATATCTTGAATCCCGGTCTCCTGATGTCGTTCATGTGCATAATTTTTTTCCGCTTCTGACACCATCAATTTATGACGCATGCAGGGCACTGGATATACCTGTAGTACAAACGCTGCATAATTTCAGAATAACCTGTGCCGGCGGTCTGTTAATGCGTGATGGTGCTGTCTGTGAGCTATGTATTAACAGGTCTCCATATCAGGCGGTAAAGTATCGTTGTTACAGGGAGTCTGTATTCGGCTCGACAGTACTGGCGCATATGATATCGACACACAGAAAAAAGCAGACATGGAGCAACAAGGTTGACCGTATTATTGCGCTGACTGATTTCTCCAGGTCGAAATACGTTGCCGCAGGTGTCGCTGCGAAAAAGATAGTTGTTAAACCGAATTTTATCAATGATCCGTTTTCGGGCGGCACGATTGAGTTTCCCGCATCGCGCAATGGTGCTCTCTATGTCGGGCGTCTGAGTGCCGAAAAAGGCATTGATGTGCTTATATCGGCATGGAAACACATAGACGAACCCCTTAGAATCGTTGGTGACGGGCCATTAAGAACACTTGTTGAGGATTGCGGGCTTGATAATGTTCACTACCTGGGGAAATTGCCCCATGACAAGGTCAGTGAAGAAATGATGAGGGCGTCATTTCTGGTTATGCCGTCCATCTGGTACGAAGGGTTTCCCATGGTACTGGTGGAAGCCTTTGCGCACGGCCTTCCTGTTGTAGCGTCAAATATCGGTAACCTTGCTGAAATTATAGATGATAAGGAAACGGGATTCCTTTTTGAAGCGGGTAATTCGGGGGCTTTGTATGCCGTTGTCAATTCGATGCTGGAGGATTCAGCGATGCTACCAGCTTCACAGGCATTGGCTAGAGAGACCTTTGTGAAAAAGTATGCACCTGAAACAAACCTGAAGCTATTATTAGAAATATATCGGGGGGTTATGTGAGTTATCAACTTAACATTCTAAAATACTATGATTTTAAGTAAGATTAAAAGGGTATTTTTATTGTCATTGTATTATGGCGTTGCGCAATACTTGCCTATGCAGCCTGCACCCGGTTATAGGGTGTATTACGCATTAAGACGTTTTCTGGTTAAAAATATTATTCCTGATTGTGGGCATAATATTATCGTTAAGAACAAATGTTATTTTGGTAATGGCCAAAGGCTTAAAGTTGGCGACAGAAGCCAGTTAGGTCAAAATGCTAGACTTAATGGAACAATTTCTATTGGCAAGGATGTGCTAATGGGTCCGGATGTCGTCATGATGGCTACATCGCACGAATTTTCCAGAACTGATATACCAATTAATCTCCAGGGTCAGACTGAAGAAAAACCGATTAAGATTGGGGATGATGTCTGGGTTGGTACGCGCGTTATCATTTTACCAGGGGTCGAAATCGGAAATCACTGTGTAGTTGCGGCTGGTGCTGTGGTTACTAAGTCATTTGATGATTATAGTATTATTGGAGGCGTGCCAGCAAAGCAGATAGGTAGTCGTAAGTAATAATTTTTAATCTACTATTTTGACCAGTTGAGCCCTCATATATAAATATCACGCTAGTTTGGATTACTCTTTAGCCTTTTGCAGATATATATACAGACATAATGATATTGCAAACTGAATAAGGCATAAAACCATCATGGTGCCGACAAGGCCACTATATGAAATAATCGGGTAACTTACTATTAAGGCGATTAAAAATCCCATCACGTTTGATATAAAAATCGCCCGTGTATTATTCAACGACCTTAAACCGGCTGTAAGCGGTCGTTGAAAGAAGCCGATCAAATAGAATATTCCCCACCATAGTATCAGCCATGCATATTCCTGATATTGCGCACCATAAAACAGGTTTAACCAGAATTTCGGGAAGAGGGAAGCTATTAGCACAATCGCCAGGGTAGCGCTGCCGCCAAGTACCGACACTCTCCGGACATATTTGCTGAGGCCGGAAAAACCACGAGCCTCATAGGCCTTTGCTGCGCGTGATGGTACGAAGTTTTCCATGGCGAGGAACATAATATTGGCAATGCCGACAATATTGCGTGTGGCGGCCAGGGCGCCGACTGCGGCAACCGAAATCATTCCGGCGGCGAGATAAATTACAAACTGGCTGCTTCCCCAGTAAACCATGTTTTTGCCAAGTAACCATTTACCAAAATCCCAGTGTTCGCGGGTGGTATTCGTGAAAGTATGTTTTGTCGGAAGGGGGTAAAGTCCTGTTTGCTGGATAACCTTTACAAGGGCGACAGATACTGCTATGCCAGAGGTTATTGCTATTATCCACAATACAAGAGGCGTGTTTAAACTTGTTGTAAGGCCCAGCGCAATAAGTGCCATGGCTTGCAGCCCGTAACTCAGGATATCGTTAAGTAAGGCGTGAGCAGATGCATTGGTGACAAACAGGTAGCGCCTGAGCATATCCTGCGTGAGGAAGAAAAATGCGGCAAATGCCAGTGGTGCGAGCATGGCGTTTAGCTGTAGTGCAGGTATCATGCCATCAAGAATATTGCCAAATAACAAGATAGCAGCCAGGGCTGAAAATGAGAAGATGAGCTGCAGTAGAATAACACTGAGGAAATAGCTGTTGTGTTCCGACTTTTTGATTGTCGCGCCTGTTATCATCATCGGCGAGATGATAAGGGCCATTTGGATGCTGGCGAGGAACTGTATCACGCCATAGGCTAGAATAAACTGGCCATAGCCATCAAGACCCAGGAATCGCGCGAGTAATAATCCTGTTATAAAATTAACACCACTCACAACGCCCTGATCAATGAGCGTTGTATGTGTTTTAAGGCGATTATCCATTAAAGACTGTCGGTTATGCTTGGTTTTGCGTGTTATTATTGGGTGGTAGAGCGTTAGTATATTAGGAGTTAATGATATGCGTGTTCTAATGCTGCTTAATCATGACTATTTTTATTTATAATTTACCAGAATGCCTGATATATAGACTATATATCAGGGGTTTGAGTATTTGTGAAACTGCTTTTTAAACTTTACAACCTGGAATTAACCAATGAATGAAAGTGTGGGCGTGCAGAGCACAAAAGATTGTACCATATGGATGTTTCCGGCTTTTTACTGGGTTCTTCTAGGAGTCGCGGCTGTTTTACTGGGTGTTACATATTTTGACGGTATAGACAGGCTTATTTACCGATGGAGTAATTCTGAGGAATACGGCTATGGATTCCTAATTCCGTTGCTTTCGGCATTTTTGATTTGGCAGCGGAAGGATGTGCTTGAGAAATTAGAGTTTTCAGGCTCATATCTTGGTGTTTTATTTGTTCTTCTGGGTGTAATTGGTTTCTATTTGGGGTATTTCGGTACGCTGTTTATCATTATGCAGTATGCATTAGTGGTGGCAATTTTTGGTGTCGCACTTTCTATCATGGGCGCTGAGGTTATTAAGAAAGTCTGGCCAGCATTTTTTTTCCTCGTTTTTATGATACCGTTACCGAATTTTCTTTATCAGGAACTTTCAGCAAACTTGCAATTGATATCATCCGAGATAGGTGTAGCTGTAATACGATTGTTTGATATAAGCGTATACCTTGAGGGTAATGTTATAGATCTTGGAAAATATCAACTGCAGGTGGTTGAGGCATGCAGCGGCCTGCGTTATTTGTTTCCACTGGTAACACTATCCTTTATTACTGCTTATTTTTTCAGGGCGAGTATGTGGAAAAGGGTATTGGTATTTCTTTCAAGTATTCCAATCACAGTTTTAATGAATAGTTTTCGCATTGGGATGATTGGTGTCCTTGTTGAGTATGGCGGCGTAGAACAGGCGGAAGGTTTTTTGCACGATTTTGAAGGTTGGGTTGTCTTTATGGGTTGTATAGGTGTTCTTTTGCTTGAAATGTGGGTGCTTACACGGTTTGGTAGTGGTAAAAAGGCTCTATCAGAAGTTTTTGCTATTGATCTGCCGGAACCTACCCCAGAGAATTGCCAAATTAATAAGCGCACAATACCAGTGCCGTTGATTATAAACATAGTGTTTCTCTCTATTGCAGCAATTAGTTCAATTGCTCTGGACAGGCGCGTGGAAAATATTCCGGAGAGGAAGTTGTTTGCAAGCTTCCCTATGGACATAGGTAGTTGGCACGGTGTTCGTTCTGCTCTAGAAGATATATATCTTGATGTGCTAAAACTTGATGATTACATAATTGCTGATTATGTGAAAGAGGGATCGAGTGAGGTGGTTAATTTCTATTCGGCATATTATTCCTCGCAAAAATCAGGGCAGTCAGCGCACTCTCCACGGTCATGTATCCCGGGTGGCGGATGGGAAATAGTTGATTTAAAAACTACTACAATCAATGGAGTTAATATTGCTGGTAACCCACTGGTTGTTAATAGGCTTCTGATAAGAAACGGGGATCTGCGTCAAGTTGTTTACTACTGGTTTCAACAGCGCGGACGTATTGTCACAAATGAATATCTCGTTAAATGGTATATTTTTTGGGATGCTGTAACTAAAAACCGAACAGATGGCGCATTAGTTAGACTGACGTCTACTGTGCGCCCAGGCGAAAGCCCGGAAGAAGTCGAAAATCGTTTGAACAGTTTTACAAAGCTTATAGTTCCGTATCTTGGCGCCTATATACCTGATTGATACTTAATGTGATAGTTGTATGAGTGAAATGCAGTCAGGAATCGGTGTTTATTTGATTGTAGCCATGCTGGCCATGGCTATCAGCATGGTGCTTATTCCTGTAATGATGCGCCTGGCGCCTGTGTTGGGCATGATTGATGCGCCAGACCCGCGCAAGGTGCACAAGGCGCCGATTCCTCGTGTTGGAGGTGTGGGTATTGTTGTTGGTGCATTGTTGCCCATGCTTTACTGGTTGCCGTATTCAGATCTGGTTATTTCTATTCTGTTTAGCAGCTTTGTGTTGCTGGTATTTGGTTTATGGGATGATGCCAAAGAACTGGGACATTATGTAAAGTTTATCGGGCAGTTTATTGCGGCTGTTGCTGTTGTATATTATGGCGGCCTTTATGTTGAGTATTTTCCTTTCGCCGGTGTTGACCCTGTTTCACCTGACATTGGCAAGCCATTTACAGTTATCGCTATTGTTGGCGCAATCAATGCGTTGAATCACTCGGACGGGCTGGATGGCCTGGCGGGTGGTGAGGCTCTATTGAGTTTGGGGGCAATTGCCTGGTTGGCGTATTCCTATCAGGGTGAGTTGGCGGTCATCATGGCCTGCGCCACAATAGGCGGTGTATTTGGATTTCTCCGGTTTAATTCACACCCGGCACGCGTGTTTATGGGAGACGGGGGCAGTCAGTTTATCGGATTCATGATAGCTGTACTGGTTGTGATGCTTACTCAAAAAGTGAATCACACATTCAGCCCGGCGATAGCCTTGCTGTTGATTGGTTTGCCGGTTGCCGATATTCTGGCAGTATTCTTTCTTCGCGCCAAGGGCGGGATGAACCTGTTTCGTGCGACCAGCAATCATATACACCATCGTTTATTGCAGCTTGGTTTCAAGCATTATGAGTCTGTTATCCTGATATATTCTGTGCAGGCATTGCTTGTGGTATCGGCTGTGCTGATGCCTTACGAGAATGATTATTTCCTGATATCGCTTTATCTGCTTGTCTGTTCAGCAGTGTTTGCAGTATTGACCTTTATGGAGCGTTCAGGCATGCGTATGCATGTCGCAGTATCGACATCATCTGATGATGGGGCCGGGCTCACGACTGCCGGGTTGCGAGAGCGTTTGAGTGAATACGCGTCCTATGTGGTGGAAACCGGATTACTTTTGTTTCTGTTTGCGTCTGCTGTTGCAAGTACACATGTGCCGATGGACTTTACCATCTCCGCTGCTGTATTGCTTATTGCGCTGGTCTTTGCATTATGGCGAGACAACAAGATGATCTTGAGGCTGGTAACGTATACGACAGTGACTTTTTCTGTCTATCTATTATCCAAAGCAGAACCTGCATGGTTGCTCGAAGACAGGCATTTGGTCTATACATTTTTTGCAGTGTTGACCATTGCAACCTTCCTTGAGGCGCGCTGGCGATCGAATGACTCTTTTGCCGCCAGTCCGCTGGATTATCTGGTTGTGATTATTGTGGTGATTGTCGCATTGGTGAACGGTGGGGATGTGGCGGGGTCAGATATTACCTGGATGGCCTTACAGATGATTGTCTTGTTTTATGCAGCGGAGCTGGTGATCCAGCAATTGGGCACAACTCGAGGCAGGCTTGGCGGTGCCCTGACTGTAGTATTGGCTGTGATGGCGCTGCGAGGTGCGCTGTAGTAACAAAGAGCCACAATCTGGTATGGGCGAGGCATATTCAGGTCGGGTTAGGTGAGAGGGACAGGGATGTGGCCTGTTGTCGGAAATTTTCATGATTTTGTTACTGGTCTGGTCAATCCCTGTGCTGCCAGCGGGTATATCCGCTATACTACAAGTCAATTATAAATGCTGGAATTGAAATGTTTACACTGTATTCTAACATGTCCCGATATATGCATAACCTATTGAAATTATTAATAATAACGGGTCTGTGCCTTGCTGGCTCCCATAGTTATGCGGCGGAAGAGGGTTACCGGATCGGCCCTGGCGATGTCTTGCAAGTTTCTGTCTGGAAGGAAGAAGGGATGGATCAGCAGGTGCTGGTCAAGCCAGACGGTGGTATTACCTTTCCGCTGGCGGGTGATATTCACGCTAGCGGTTTGACCACACAGGAATTGACTGATGTTATTCGCAAAAGGCTGCAAAAATTCATCCCGTCACCGGTCGTGACTGTGAGTGTGCTGCAAACTGTCAGTAATAAAATTTATGTTGTTGGCAAGGTGGCGAGGCCGGGTGAATACAAAGCAACCCACTATATGGACGTGCTGCAAGCCTTGTCACTGGCTGGAGGCCTGACGCCCTATGCGGACGGCGATGAGATAAAAATTATCCGCCGTGAAGGCAAAGTGCGAAAAGTCTATCGGTTTGACTATGATGAAGCTGTTAGCGGTGAAGGGCTGGATGCCAATATTGTGTTACATGCCGGTGACACGATTGTAGTGCCATAATTCCTGATTGATTAGCAGCATAACTTGGTAAGGTGGCTATATACCATAATTCTGCTACTCGCTTATGGGCAACAGTCCTGCTGTTGTGTTTGCCGGGTCATGCGCTGGCGGCGCAATATTCGCTGGTAACAAAAGCATCAGCGCGGGCTGAAATCAACGATAATATATTTATTACCTCCGCAGCACATGACAGTGTGAGCGGTCTTGTTGTTACGCCCCAGGCAAGACTGGTAGTTAAAGAGCTAAACTGGCAATCATATTTGAATACAAAACTGGTGTTTAACCGTTATTCCGATCATAACCTTGACAGCAATGACGTGCTGTTTGACTGGAGCAGTAGTTACAGTCTCGAGAGACATGTATTGTCGCTAGATGTTAAATATAATAAAGACTCCAGCCTGAATTCGACATCGTCTGATTTTGGCGTTGTTGCACGCAGAGTTAAAAGCCGCAGCAGCGCTCTGGCGCCATCATATCAGTATATCGCTAACCAGCGTACCCGATTGTCACTCACTGCGAATCGTACACAGGTCGATTACAGTGATGACGTAGGCTTTATCGCATATTCTCTGGATAGTTTGTCTGCATCGTGGTTGTATACTCTGTCCGAGAGAAATACGGTTTCGCTCACCCTGCAAGGGTCAAAATACCGCAGTGATGATGGTATCTACCAATATGATCTCACGGTGCTTCAGGTCGGCTTGCAACACCAGTTCAATGAGCTCTGGTCATTTAATGGTGCGATTGGTGACAGTCGAAGAAACTCAAGTAACCAGGCAACAAACACAATCAATTTTTTTGGCCAGACTATCAATGTTATTCAGGTAAATAACTTCACCACAAACGGGTTGGTGCTCGATGCGACATTTAAACGCGATCTCGAGCAGGGGAGGCTTGGGATAACATTCAGTCGCAATAATGCCGCAAACTCGTTTGGTGGCTTGAATGAAGTCAGCACATTCAAACTGATGCATCAATATCAGATATCGGAATTGTGGCAGCAAGTGCTCTCGATACGATATGAAGATGTTAACGCGGTGAGCTCAGGTGTCATGGTTACGGACAGAACGGTATTGTTGTTCGAGATTCGCCTGATTCGTCAAATTGATCGACAATGGAAGATTAATGCCTCATATCGCTACGCCACAAGACAATTTGATGCAGTGCTTGCCGCAGACGCCTCGTCGAATAGGTTATTCCTTGGTCTGACCTATAATTTTCCCGATATTTCAACATTTTAGGGTGTGGTGTACTATAGTAATGACTATTAAATCAACAAGTTACATGAGTTTTGTGTGATGGAAGAACAAACCAAAGATCTACAGGATTACCTGACTGCGATAAAAAAACGAAAAACAGGCATATTGGTTATAGCGGCCAGCGTGTTTTTTATAAGTGTATTGGTGGCATTTTTATTGCCTTCTACGTATAAATCCAGCGCCACTATTCTTATCGAGCAGCAGGAAATTCCGCAGGAGCTGGTAATGTCTACTGTTACCAGCTATGCCAATGAACGCATACAGGTTATTCAGGCGAGAGTAATGAGTCGCGCCAATCTGATGGGGATAGTGGAAAAATTCAATCTTTACGAGGATGAGCGTAAATACGAAACCACTGAGGAGATACTGGAACGTATTGAAGACGATATAGCGCTGGATATCGTCAGTGCAGAAGTGGTTGACCCTCGCACGGGGCGCCCATCCACTGCCACTATTGCATTTTCACTGTCGTTTGAAGCAGAGGATCCTGAGAAAGCGCAGCGTGTCGCTAACGAGCTGACTTCATTGTACTTGAGTGAGAACCTGAAAAACCGGACGCAAAAAGCAGAAGATACAGCCGAATTCTTTGAACAGGAAATCGAACGCCTTGGAACCATGATTTCCAGCCTGGAAAAGCAACTGGCGGACTTCAAGCAGAAGAATGCTGATATGCTGCCTGAGTTGCAGGAGCTGAATCTGCAAATGCTGCAACGCAAGGAAACTGAGCTGGTGAATATCGACACCCGACTCAACACCTTGGAGGAAAAACGCTTTTATCTGGATGGGCAGTTGGCGCAGATTGACCCTGGCAACCCTGAGGTGCCAGGCGCAAGCATGCGGCTGAAGGCGTTGGAGGCTGAATATGCCAGTGTGAAGGCGAGGTATTCTGATGATCACCCGGATGTGCAGCGCCTGAAGCGTGAAATTGATGCATTGAAGGGGGTAGGCGATTCAGACAAGCGCGAGGGCATCGCCAAGCAGTTGTCTTTGCTGCGAATTGAGTTGGCCGCCAAACAGCAAAAATACACTGAAGATCACCCTGATGTAGTGAAGCTCAAGGAGCAGGTTAGCAAGCTGGAAAAAGAACTGAAGGCGCAGCCTGTCAATAAGGCTGAGGAAGGCTACTATCAAAGTGTGCCAGACAACCCCGTCTACATTACCTTACAGGCGCAGTTGGCGGCGGTTGACAGTGAAATCAAGTCTCTTAAAGAGCAAAAAGCCAAGATGATGGCCAGCATTGAGGAGATGGAAAAGAACATGTTGCAGGCGCCACAGGTAGAGCGTCAATACAGGGGGCTGATACGCGATTACGAAAATGCAGTTCGCGAATACAATGAAACCAAGGTGAAACAGGCTCAGGCCAATGCCGCCAAGCAGCTTGAAAGTGAAAACAAGGGTGAGCGTTTCACATTGATTGATCCTCCTGCCTTGCCTGAGGAACCGGTGAGTCCAAACCGGCCCGCCATTATCTTTCTGGGTTTGATTTTCGCCATAGGTAGCGGTTTGGGGTATGCGTTCGTTGCGGATGCGATAAGCGGCACTGTCCGAGGGGTGAATAACGTCAAAAACCTGCTTGGTGTTGCGCCGCTGGCCGTTATTCCTTATCAAATGAATATGCAGGATATCAATCGGCGTAAAACGATTCAGAAGAGAACGATATTGCTCGGGGTGGTTATCGTTATTGTTGCCGTTTTATTGCTGCATTTTCTGGTTTCCCCGCTCGATGTGCTGTGGTTCAGAATACTGCGCAAAATCGATATATTAACAGCCTGATAACAAGGTGGCGTAATGGAAAAAATCAAACAGGCGCTGGAACAGGCTCGTCAGCAGCGTGAATCTGCTTCGCAGATGTCAGCTGGCGAGGTAGTTCCGCCCGCTGAAATTGTTTATACAAAAACACAGTCTGTAGAAGGCTCGCCCGCAATCATGCGGGAGCATCGCTTGATAAGCACAATGGAGAGTGGTGAGTACACGGATGCGATTAAAATGCTTAGCACGCAGGTGCTGCAGCGCATGGAAGAAAACCACTGGAGTTCGATTGCTGTTACCAGTCCTCGAGCGAACATGGGCGCCACCACAATCGCAATCAATCTGGGCTTGAGCATCGCCCGGGAAATTGAATACACGGTGCTGATTGTTGACGCCAATTTGCGTCATCCCGGAGTGCATGAGTATTTTGGCATTCAACCGAATTATGGGCTCAGTGATTACCTCAGTGATGATCTTGAGCTGTCTGATGTGCTGGTTAACCCCAAAGGCATCAATCACTTTGTGATATTGCCTGCGGGCACGCCTACCGTCATGTCATCTGAGCTATTGAAGTCGCCGAAAATGTGCAATCTGGTTGAAGAGCTTACCGCACGATATCCCAAGCGCATTATCATATTTGATTTGCCGCCGGTGCTGGAGACGGCTGATGCGCTCAGTTTTATGCCCTGTGTCGATGCGTCACTGCTTGTGCTGGAAGATGATGAAACCAGAGAGGCGGATCTGACGCGAACGGTTGAACTGCTGTCCGTCACCAACATTATCGGCACCGTGCTGAACAAGTCTACCACCTGATTGCTGCGAGTATATGGAAACGCTTATTACTCCCTATGGTGGCGAACTGGTAAACCTTGTCGTCGATTCTGCTCAAGCCGAAAAGCTTAAGCGGGACTCAGAGACGTTTCCTGCCTGGGTGATGAGTCAGCGTCAGGAATGCGATCTTGAAATGCTGCTCAACGGCGCACTGTCGCCGCTCACCGGGTTTATAAACCAGCAGGACTATGACTCGGTGGTGTCGAACGCCCGCCTTGCTAATGGTGTGCTGTGGCCGATGCCGTATTACCTGGATGTATCCGCCGAATTTGCAGAAGGTATTTCGGTTGGCGATCGTATTGCGCTCAGGGACGCCGAAGGATTTATGCCGGCCGTGCTAACCGTTGAAAGTATCTGGCGACCAGACAAGGTAAAGGAAGCTGAGGCTGTATATGGCGTTACCGATACTTCGCACCCGGGCGTGGATTTTTTGCTAAACAAGGCGGGGGAAGTTTATCTGGGCGGCCAGATAGAGGGAGTGCAACTGCCGTTTCACTACGATTTTTCAACCTTGCGCGATACGCCAGCTGAACTGCGGGAGTATTTTACCCGCCACGGCTGGAGCCGGATTATTGCATTCCACACCAGCAAGCCCATGCACCGTGTACACCGTGAAATCACATTACGCGCAGCGCGGGAAGCCGGGGCAAACATTCTGCTGCACCCCGTCGTGGGCATGTCAAAACCAGGCGATATGCACTATTACGCGAGGGTGCACTGCTACCAGGCAATAAAAAAATACTACCCTAAGAACCTGGTGGCGCTTTCACTGCTGCCAATGGCCATGCGCATGGCTGGCCCACGTGAAGCGTTGATGAACGCCATAATCCGGCAAAATTACGGTTGCTCGCATTACATAGTTGGCGCCGAACATGCTGCGCCACCCAATGTGCGAGATGACGCCAAGCGCTTTTACCCGACAGGCGAGGCGCAAAAATATGTGCTTGCGCACCAGGATGAGCTGGCGATAAAAATCATCACGGTTCCGGAGTTGTGCTACAACGAAACAACGGGACAATACGTGGTAGCATCTGAAGACAAGGACGAGGCCTGTAGCCAGGTGTTTTACTCAAATCGAAAGATTGTGCAGGCTATCCGTAAAAATGAAGCCATCCCGGAGTGGGCCACCTATCCGGAGGTGGTTGAGGAAATTCGCAAGGTGCACCCGCCACGAAACGAGCAGGGGTTCACGCTGTTTTTCACTGGCCTCTCGGGATCGGGAAAATCCACCCTGGCAAAAATCATGTATGCTCGCTTTCTCGAGGAAGGAGGGCGCCCCGTCACCTTGCTGGATGGTGATATCGTGCGCCATAATCTGTCCAGCGAGCTGGGCTTTTCCAAAAAAGACCGCAATATCAACGTCAAGCGAATTGGTTTTGTCGCCAGTGAAATCACCAAAAACCACGGTATCGCGATTTGCGCGCCGATTGCGCCATACGCTGAAATGCGCCGGCAAGCGCGTGAGACAATCGAGCAATATGGCGATTTTATCGAAATCCATGTTTCCACGCCGCTGGAAGTATGTGAGCAGCGTGACAGAAAAGGATTGTATGCCAAGGCCAGAAAGGGCATTATTCCGGAATTTACCGGCATCAGCGACCCGTATGAGGAGCCGGAGAACCCGGAGATTCGCATCAATACGGCCGAACTGGAGCCGATGCAGGCGGTCCAGCAGATATATCTTTATCTGGTGAATGAAGGCTATATCTAGGCGGGTAATACTCAGCTACAAATATATAACGATAACTTATTACATGAAGCATTGAGCCGACTGGCTTCAAAATACAGACGAGTAAAACACATGAACAAAGCAAAAAAACTGATTCTGTTAGCTCTTGTCACGAGCCTTGTAGCTTGTGGCGGCGCCGATGAACGTAAATCTGTCTACCTCGACAAAGCCATGAAATCGATGCAGGCAGGCGACTATGAGAAGGCGAGAATCGAGCTGAAAAATGTCCTGCAGATTGATCCAAAAGATGCGCGCGCATACTTCGCGCTTGGCGAAGTGTTTGAAGCCAAAAAGGATTTTCGCAAGGCGTTTGGCAACTATAACAAAGCAGCAGAGCTGGATCCACAGAACCCGGAATATCTTGCCAAAATCGGGCGTTTTTATCTGGTGCTTGCGAACGATATAGGAAAGGCTGAAGAGCAATTAAGCAAGATTGAGGCGGTTGATAAAAACAGCCGCCATGGCCGACTTCTTAAAGCGGGTATCATGCTCAAAAAAGAAGATATAGATGCTGCGCAGGCTATAGTTGAAAGCCTGTATAAGGAAGACAGCGCTGATGAGGAAGTAGCCTCATTTCTGGCTGTCATCTATTCAAAAAAGGGGATGACATCGCGCGCTGTTGATGTGTTGGAAAAAGCGGTTGCACAAAACAAGGATAATACAAGTTTGAAGGCTAAGCTTGCCTCGGCTTATATTCTGGACGGTAAACGTGATCGTGCAGAGGATGTCTTGAAAGAGGTGCTGCAAAAAGAGCCTGATGTGTTCAATCACTATCTCAATCTGGCGCGTTTTTACCAACAGGAAAATCGCCTGACAGATGCTGAAAATGTGCTTGAGAGAGGCATCGACAGTGATGAAGAAGATCTGAAAAGAAAACAGGCGCTGATTGGTTTCCTCAAAGACAAGCAAGGTGTAGAGCGGGCGGAAGCGGCAATCGATAAATATGTTGCAGAAGGACAAAATGTCAGCAAGCTACTGCTAATGAAGGCTGCATTGGAAGTGGAAAAGAATGATGCAGATGCAGCTATAAAGATATATAAAAAAATAATCAACGACTACCCCGAGGAAGAAGATGGGGTTAGCGCGCGCGTTGCGCTTGCTAGCATTTATGCTGGTCGTCAGGATGTTGTAACAGCGGACTCGGTAATCAAGGAGGCAATGGAAGTCGCGCCCAATGATGCGCGAGTCAATATGGCAAATGCAAAATTGTCAATTTTGAAAAAAGATTATGAACAAGCGATTATTTCACTTCGCACTGTTGTCAAGGAGAATCCTGAAAATCTTGAGGCATACTTGCTGTTGTCTGAGTCACACAAGGCGGAAGGAGATATGCAGCAAGCGGAAGATGTTCTGCAGCGCGCCTATGAGAATAGCCGGGGTAATCTGGCTAACATGAAAAAACTTGCCAAATATTTTATTGGAGCCAGGAACATCGATATGACGAGCAAGGTGGTCGATGATGCCTTGCAAGTTGCGCCGGAAGACTACGATGTGATGTCTGTTAAAGCGGCATTATTGAATGGTGCGCGTAAGTTTGACGAGGCTGGTGCAGTCGCTGACAAAATGATCAAGTTGTATCCAGCCAAGCCTGATGGTTATCGGCAGGTGGCTCCGTCATTAGTAAATAAAAAACAATATGATGAGGCGGAAAAGCTGCTTAGTGAAGGTTACGAGAAAACAGGGAATATTGAATTAGTACGTATGCATGCAAAGCTGAAGATGGCCAGAGGCGATGCGACTGGTGCGGCTGCATTGCTTGAGCCACTAGTGAAGGAACAACCAGATCAAGCTCTGGTGCTGCAGTTGGCGCAAGCACACATTGCCAACAAGCAATCAGACAAGGCTGCGGATTTGTTGCGGCGCAGTGTTAATTCGCATCCAGACTGGGAGCGCGTAATCATTACGCTTGCCAGACTGGAAGGTAAAAAAGGTGCTGACAAGGCAGTAGCTGTACTAGAGCAAGGTATAGAAAATAATCCGAAGTCTATCCAGCTTCGCATTGCCCTTGCATCAGTTTATGAGCAAAAAAATGATTACGATCTGGCAATCAAGCAGTATGAAGAGGTGCTGGCAGTGCAGGAAGATAACCTGATTGCGACCAATAACCTGGCGGCGCTGCTCGCAGATCACGGTAAGAGTGACGCGGATTTGCAACGCGCGCTTGAATTGGTCAATAGACTCAAGGTTGTAGATAAGCCGGTGCTAAATGATACGGTCGGCTGGGTTTACTATCGGAACGGTAAATATGGAGATGCAGTAGACGTACTCAAGAATGTGGTTGAGAGTGAACCAGAAAATCCGGTTTATAATTACCATCTGGGTATGGCTTATCAGCAACTTGGCGATACTGTAAATGCGAAAAAGCATCTTGAGGTGGCTGCCAGAAGTGACAGGGAGTTTGGTGGCAAGGAGGAGGCGATTAGAGTGCTTGAGCAGTTGTAAAGATAATATCATGCAGCTGTACAGTTTGGTGGTTGCAGCTGTATATGTAAAGGCGCAGGTATGATTGTTACAATCAGCTACACCATCGCGGCTCTGGTGTACCTGGTGTTCTTTGTGGTGCTGCTGACAGACAAGCACCGCGGCAGAAACAAAACCCTGCTTGTATCGGCGGCATTGCTTAGTTTTGTCTGGGCGTCTTCAATCGTAGCTGCACAGGCAGGCCATGCCTCTATACTGCTTACCCAGTTTGCGGAAGTGATAAAAACACTCGGTTGGATTGCGCTGATTATGAGCATGCTCATGTCAGCCGGGGTGGAAAATATATCGCTGTCGCAGCGACTCGGTGTTGTGTTCAGAAATGTTTTTCTGATTCTTGCAATCCTGACTGTTATTCTGTTTGCGCTGGTAAATGTCGAGTATATTCAGCTTGAGACCAGTGCGCTGATTGCCGTTCACCTGATGCTATCCGTCGCCGGGATAGTCATGGTGGAGCAGCTTTACCGAAACTTTGCCGAGGCGCAGCGCTGGGTTATTAAATATCTTTGCCTTGGGCTGCTTGGCAGTTTTGTTTACAGCTTCTATATGTACTCAGACGCCATGCTTTATCAGCGCGTCGATCCTGTATTGTGGCAGGTACGGGGCTTTATCGAAGCCGCCATGCTTCCGCTTATTGCCTATTCTGTTTCACGTGATCCGCTTTGGTCTCCGGAAATCTTTCTGTCACGCCGTGTGGTCTTCCATACTACAACACTGCTCGCCAGTGCTGTCTACCTGTTTATCATGGGGGTGGCCGGCTACTACGTGAAGCAGTATGGCGGCAACTGGGGGGCGGTAATACAGGCGTTTTTGCTGTTTATGACAATCATCGTTCTCGCGGTGTTTTTGTCATCCAGACGCATTCGCGCCAAGTTGCGTGTTTTTGTCAACAAGCACTTTTATCCGTATAAATATGACTATCGGGAAGAATGGTTGCGGCTGATACGCACCATATCGCTGGGTAGCGACAATCTGTTTCGGCAGTCTATCAAGGCAATTGCGCAAATCATTGAAAGTCCGGGAGGACAGTTGTGGCTATACAATGGGCATGGATTTTTTGAGTGTGTCGAAGCTGACGGCATGCCGTTGATTAATGAAAAAGTCCCCTCTGAGGCCAGTCTGCCGCGTTTTATTCGGGAGTACGAGTTTGTTATAAATGTCGACGAGTTCAAGGAGCAGCCAGAGGTTTATACGCGGTTGGGCGCCTTGGAGCTGCCAGACTGGGTGGATCAATCCGGCGCGTGGCTAATCGTGCCGTTAATCAATATTGATCAGTTAATCGGGTTTATTGTTCTGGACAGTTCAGCTGAGCACAAAAAACATTTCAACTGGGAGGACAGCGATCTGTTGAAAACTGCCGCCAGGCAGGTTGCTTCCTACATTGCGCAACAGAAAACATCTGATGCGCTCGCTGAGGCCAAGCAGTTCGAGAGCTTTAATAAAATTTCCACCTACATTGTCCACGATATCAAAAATCTGGTGGCGCAATTATCATTGATCGTCAGTAATGCGGATAAACACAAGCATAATCCCCTGTTTGTGGAGGATGCGCTGCGCACGATTGATAACACCGTGAAGAAAATGAACAAGATGATGGATGTGGTAACCAACAAATCTGCATCTCAATCTAACAAGGTGAATATTATCGAACTGCTGGATGAACTGGTGAGGGCGCGTGAGCAATCCCGGCAACTGCCGATACCGGTGCTTGGGTGTGAAAGCCGAGAAGTATATGTGAAAGCCGATCATGACCAACTGATGTCAATATTCGGGCATATTGTTCAAAATGCGCAGGATGCGACTGCCGACGATGGTGAAATCAAAATCACCCAGACCCAGGATGGTGACAAAGTGGTAATCAGGTTTGCCGATACTGGTTGCGGGATGAGCGAGGACTTCATCAAAAACCATTTGTTCAAACCATTTAAAAGCACCAAGGGTAAGGGCATGGGCATCGGTGTATATGAAACGCGCGAAATTATCAGCGCGCTGGGTGGCACAGTCGAGGTAGAAAGCCAGTTAAAACGCGGTACAGTATTTACCGTCAGTTTGCCGATTTGTCGATAAATCTACACCCTGTGTAAAATATTTCGACAATCTGGCTATTTTATGCTATAACAATATCATGAGCGAAAACAATAAATTACTGGTCGTTGAAGACGACCCCGGGCTGCAAAGCCAGATCAAATGGTGCTTTGAAAATTACGAGGTGCTGACGGCGGACGACAGGGAAAGCGCACTGGATCAGGTGAGAAAACACCGGCCGCCAGTGGTCACCCTGGATCTCGGGCTGCCACCCCACGAAGATGATCCCAGCGAGGGCTTGGCGACACTGGAACAGATTCTGCAAATCGAGCCCGCGACCAAAATCATCGTCGTCACCGGCCAGGATGAAAAAGAAAATGCCGTCAAGGCGGTGGGCCTGGGGGCGTATGACTTTTACACCAAGCCCTTCGAGCCGGAAATTATCAGCCTGATTGTCAATCGCGCCTATCGTCTGCTTGAGCTGGAATCTGAAAACCAGCGCCTGATGCAGGGCACGGTGCATGAGCCGTTTGACGGCGTCATCGCCTGCAGCCCACAAATGCAGTCAGTCTGCAAGGCCGTCGAGCGTGTTGCGCCTTCTGACGCCACCGTCCTGCTGCTGGGAGAGAGTGGCACAGGCAAGGAGCTGTGCGCCCGCGCGCTGCACACGCTCAGCCCCAATCGCAGTGATGGCAGGTTTGTCGCCATCAACTGCGCCGCCATCCCGGATACCCTGCTGGAAAGTGAGCTGTTTGGTTATGAAAAAGGCGCATTCACCGGCGCCAACAAGCAAACCAAGGGCAAGATTGAGTATGCCGACGGTGGTACGCTTTTCCTCGACGAAATGGGCGACTTGCCGCTCGCCCTGCAAGCTAAAATGCTGCGTTTTTTGCAGGAGCGTGTTATCGAGCGGGTAGGCGGCCACGAACCGATTTCGGTCGATGTGCGCGTAGTCTGCGCAACGCACCAGAACCTGCGCGAAAAAATCGAGCAGGGGGAATTCCGCGAAGACCTGTTCTACCGCATCAGTGAAATTCCGCTGGAAATCCCGCCACTACGCGACCGCGAAGGTGACATCATCGTCCTCGCGCGGTTCTTCTTCGACAAGTTCAACGAGGCGCATGGCCGAAAAATACGCGGCTTCAGTAAAGACGCGCTGTCCGCTATGGAGTCCTACTCCTGGCCTGGCAATGTGCGAGAACTGCAAAACCGCATTAAACGCGCCGTTATCATGACCGATGGCAAGCAGATCACCGCAGCAGACCTTGAGCTATCCAATGCGCCATCAGACCGCATGAACTTCAACCTCCGAGATCTACGCGAAAAAGTTGAAAGGCAAGCCATTATGCGTGCTTTATCACATGTTGATGGCAAGGTTGCGCCTGCAGCTGAATTGCTGGGAGTGAGCCGTCCAACACTTTATGATTTGATTAAGAAATTAAATATTAGTGTCTAAGTCTGTGGCGTATGAATATGAATAACGAACTACCTTATCGTTTACTGAAGACCACCCCTAAAAAGATACGCAATAAAAAAAAATATGAACTGCTAATCAATAATGATTCAATTGTATTGCCTTTTATAGCTCCTGGATTTTTAACATCAAGTGAATTGCTGAAGCTAGATAAACTGAACATACATAACTCCAGTAATAAGGCTACTGCCGTCGGTGTTTCGAACGAGTCAATTAGAGATTCTTATGTAGGATGGATTTCACCTGATGATAAGAGTGATTGGCTTTTTTCCAAAATTGAAAATCTGATTATTAATATTAACAAGCAATGCAAATTTGAACTATTGGGTTTTTTTACGGGGTTGCAGCTTGGAACATATAGCTCTGGTGGGCATTATGACTGGCATCTTGATATTGGGCAGGGTGAGGCGTCAAACAGAAAACTAAGCATATCAATACAGTTATCACAACCTGCCGACTATGATGGAGGAGAGTTGGAATTCCGTATGGGTAAGGAGATCGTAACGGCACCAAATGATATAGGTACTGCTATCGTATTTCCATCCTATTTGTTGCATAGAGTGAAGCCTGTAACAAGAGGTGTGCGTAAATCATTGGTGACTTGGGTTTACGGGCCGGCATTTAAGTGATTTCAAGTATTATGAAACTGCCTTTTGTTTCAACATGAAATTTATTTCGACCGGCAGATCGTTTTTGAGAAGCTCTGATTAATTTGCTCCGATTTATCAGAGTATGTTAAAGGTGAAAGCGCAATTTAGCTTTTTGTCTTGTTTTCAACGGCTTGTCAGGTGAAGAAATGGTGCGCTTTCACGTGCTGCGGGAACCCTTAATGAATCAGCGTTTCCGTAACGATTTGATTTCGTATGACGCTGTTGTAGTTTCGATAAAATTCAGTAGATCAAGGCTATTATTCCATGAAACAGCTTAATGACTATGTGATGGTGATTGATGATGCGCTTGATCAGGCTATTATTGAGTCACTAATGGACGAGTACAAGAATTCAGGAGATTGGCTTACATATAAAAAAGGTGCTGGTGGAGGAAAAAAAGAGCCGTCAACATCTATATTGATTTCGCATCCAAAAATCATAGGCAAATCTGCTGTCAGAAAACAAATTCATGATGATATTTGTCGCGCGTTGGCGTCCGCTTTTGATCAATATCACAAGAAGTATTCCGGGACTGAAAAAGGCTTTAATTTCCTTCCAATCAAACAGCTGGTTGGCTTGCGGCTACTTAAATACAAAAAGGGACAGTCGCTGGATACCCACATTGACAAATATACTTACCCTGAATCAGGAGTGGAAATTTGGCCCGCCGTGACCTTCAGTCTGACCCTGAATGATAATTTTTCTGGTGGTGAGCTGAATCTGCTTCTGGGTGAGCGAGTCATCAAGGCGAAAGCCAATCAGATTGTTATCTTTCCATCCAATTTTCAGTATCCCCATTCCGTCCAGCCTGTGACTCGAGGAATCCGGTATGCTCTTGTAGGCTGGTTTGTATAGTTTTCTTGCTAAGGGTTGGTCAATGAAGTGATGCTGTGCGGCAGGTTCATAAATACAATGTTAGAGGCCAGGTGCGCCAATACCAGTAGTAATAAGTCACGGTAACGAATATATATATAGCCATAAACAAGAGACGGCATCAAAACAGCAGCGCCTGTTAACCAGTCACGCGTAATCACATGCAGCAGGGAGAAAATGCATGATGAGACAATGTTCCCAATGTAATTTAGTCCGTATGCGCCAAGCAAGTAAACTCTAAAGAAGTATTCTTCTGGCAAGGCGGCTGTTAGCAGGTTGTTACTGACCGTATACAAGCCGAAACCGCCATATACTGAAGCTGCTGCGGTAAGGCTGCATAACACTATGTAGAGGTGCATGTAGCGTGCATTGAACAGGGTATGGCTATGGCTTGGAGCGGATTTATCCAGCAAGGGCGCCAATAACATGAATCCCACAACATATATAGTTTGTTGTGCGCCATCTAAAAAAAAAGCGCCGCTTAATAAAGCGGCGCTTGACAGGAACGCAATTCCGCGTTGCATATTACAGGTATGTGCGTTTACGCTGCCTTGCAAGCCCCAGCCAGGCAATGAACAGGGTTACCAGTAACCAGTCCGCCTTGTCAGACAGGCTGACAGGTGTGGTGCTGGCGCTGCATCCCAGCGCGCCCTCTACACGTGTTTTTGGCGCTGTAAATACTTTAGGAGCCTTGCCTTGAGCTATGCCGCCCGGGTCGGCGACGGTGCCTGCTGCGCTGTTGCTGTCATTGGGGCCATTGTCCTCAAGAGTAATCTGAAGACAGTCATGACCCTGCACCAGTCCGTTTGCATAGGCGGCATCGCCCGGCGGCGGGCATGCGCCACCCGTGCTGGCTGCTGAGTTCACGCTGTCCGAGCCGCTGGCGTCAAAGTCAGACCATGCGCCTCCAGTGAACTTCTTATAAACGGCGCGTTCCGGCACAGGTGTTGACAACGGCACTACCACATTGACTGTTGTGCCCGTACCGGCCAGTGAACCGCCAGAAACGACAAAGTCAAAGCAGCCACCTACACAGGACTGATCGACGCTGGTGTCGGTGACGCCGATATCTGAGGCTGAAACGCCGATGCCGGTGCCTTTGTTGCCATTGCTATCGGTTACGGATGCAGCCAGGCTTCCAAGCAGCAGGGTGGCGCCGCTGTCTGCCGTAGCTACACTGCCTGCAGACAAGCTGACTGATGTTTGGTTGCTGCCTAGACCAGCAGGGTCAAGGTAGTCAAGGATGCCGTCCCCGTCAGTGTCATTACATGACTCTGTTGCATCATCGGTTCCATCGCCGTCGGTATCCTGACCGGCAGGCGCGGAATCCGCAGGGCATCCCATACTTAATGACACCGTTGCGCCATTTGACAAGCCATTATCCGTATTGGTGACGCGCACACTCAACAGTAACGTTGATCCAGGAGTTATTGCGGCATTTGTTGGGTCAAATACGAAAGTAGGCTGGTCTGTCCCCCCGGTGGCGGCAGTAATCAGTTCCGCCGCGGATGTCGGGTACATGTCAGAGCCATCCGCCCGCTTCGGTGAATTAGTTACGTTCCAGTCAAAAGCCAGGTTGCTGGCGGCGGCAATACCGGTATCGACGGTTACTGGCGAAGCGCCAGGGCTTGGATCGATGGTGCCGGTGCTCGCGCCACTGTTACCAGCTTGGGTAATGGTCATGGCGGGTTTTCCTGGAATGGCTACAGGCTGATCCAGAAACAGACTGAAGCTGGCGTTATGCCCACCAAACGGGCCATCAGTCATATTGGAGCCAGGGTTGCCATCACCATCCACATCGCGTGAGGCGAGTTCATAGGTGCGGGTTTCGGCATCGCTGAGCCCGGCAAAGACGGTTGGCCTGGTATACGTTGCATTGGGCTCCCATAACAGAAAAACGTCGATGTTGGCGTTGCCGCTCCAGTCGAAAAACACCTGGGCGCCCAGCTGGCCGGGACCGACTTCCAGTGTGGCGGCGGCGGTAGGGTCTCCTGGAATGCATTGTGTAGAACCATCATTCAGGCAGGTGTCAAACGTGTACGTGCCTGGTCCAAATACGCGTATATCGTGGGCGGTCCAGGGCGATCCGCTAAAGTTGGTCTGGCTGGAAAATGACATGGCATTCGAAGTGCAGCTTGTGTCGAAACAGATCAGGCTATCGTCGAAGGTGCCGACGATGTCCTCGGTTGTGCCGGAAAACTTGTAAGGAGAGGGGGTGTCCGGGTTAACCAGAACTTTACCAATTCCACCCGCTATTGGGCTGAACATGGTGAAATTACTTCCTGGGACGGTGACGGGGCCAACAGCCATGGCTACATCGTCATAGACAATCAGTGGCTGCGAACTACCGCCGATTGTATACATAGTTGAGTAAGCATTGTTTGCCAGTGCGGCCATGCACAGCGCGCCGGCCAGTTTTGTTAGTTTAACCATCTTTTTGTTACCTCAAATAAATCAGTAGTTTCGGGTCGGCTGTTTGTCAGAACTTCAAACCAAAGCTGGCGCCAAAGGCGTCCTGCACCATGGTGATGGCGGCATTGTCTTCAGTGGGTGAGCGGTTGCTGTAGGCAGTCGCGCCGGTCACGGTATTTTCTTTGGCGTGTACATAACTGAAGCTCATTTCCATGTCGGAGCTGATTTTCCAGGTGGCTCCCGCGGTGAAATGCAGTTCAACCACAGCCGGCGCCATGCTGTTGAACAGCACGTCTTCCTTGCCGATTGGCGACTTGCCGTAGTTCAGCCCGGCGCGGTAGGTCCATTCTGCATTGCGCCTGTATTCGCCACCGAGCTTGAACGCAGTCTGGTTGTCCCAGCCGAACCCGAGACCCTGGTCGTTACCCAGCGCACCACAGTTTACATCGCCACATGGAAAGAAACCGCCCTGGTTTTGCGGACCGGGGTTGCCAACGGACTTGACATCACCAAAGTTGATTCTTGAAACATCAAACGCAATGTCAAGCTTGTCGTTGACGCTGTAGAGGAAACCGACGGCATAATTTTCAGGAATATCAAAGTCTCCCTGTTCGGCAAACAGGCCGCGGTATTCATCAAATTCGCTCATGTTGACACGAGGCGAGTAGTTAACGCCGATTTTTAACTTGTCATTCATGAATTTGCCGAGCCAGTTGACGCGCAGGCCGATGCCGGTTGAGCGCGACCAGCCATTGTTGGTCAGGGCGCCGGCGGTGTTGGTAAACCCCAGCGCCTCCATTGCGCCAAAACCAAAAGCCCTGAATTGCTGATAGGCAATGACCAGGGAGGCGCCGAATGAATGTTGCTCGTTCATTTTGTAGGCAATGCTTGGAAGCATCTGTACCTGGTACAGGTCGATGCTGAGGCGATTACGCCTTTTGCTGGGCTTGTAGGGGTCGCTCGCATTACATGAAAAGTTGAAAAAGTTATTGCCGACAGTGGTAATGTCATTATCCTCACACTCGGGCACCAGCTGCGAATAGCGTGTCGCGGCGCCAGCGCCAACCATAGCAAAGCCAAGCGTAATTTTGTCAGACCATTGATACACTGCGCCCATATTGGGTATCAGAAAGGTGTCGCGCTCGCTAAGGTGGTCTGCTGGAAGCTCGGTGCTGTCGATGAATGCGCCTGCCTTGGGCAGGAACAGATCGCCACCAATATCGAAACGCGTCTCAATGTCACTCATGGCGGCGGCATTGACGCTGGCTGCGAGGCCGTCGTGGGTAGCGGCTACCGCAGCGCCGCCCATGCCGCGTTGCTGCGCGCCAAATCCGATTAGAAAATAACCATTGGTCGCCATGGCGGCCAGTGGCGCAGTAGTGATGGCGGTGGCCAGTATTGCTCGTAGTGTTTTTCTCATATTGTACATTGTTTATGCAACCCTCTAGTGGTGAACCGTCCTCAGGACAACTGAAATGCTCATCCGGTAGTCTAAATCAGCAAAATTAGAGAATTCTTATATTTAAATGCTGTTTCGTGTACCAGTATCCTTACTATCAGCTTGAGAAAAATTGTTTTTCTCCAAGCGATAATGCCGACACACGCTATCGGCTTCGTTGTCTTTTGTCAAGGCGCTGCTTGATTCATTAGGTGTTCAGCAGAGGCGCGGGCATGTTCCTGGTACTGCATTGTTGGTCAAAATGTTTACTAAATCATATATGCGAAATCAATCAATGTATGACTGAAAAAACAAGTGCGCTGAGCGATTCGAGGGTCATATTACAGGCGATGTTTTATTTTGAGTGTGCGTGATAACAGGTTTGTATGTTGTCGGATATATTTACATCACTATGTTGCAGGGCGAAGCACGATAACTTATTGAATATATTGTATTTGGTTACGATTTTGCATGTGGGAGTGGGGAGAGGACAAGCTGAATACCAGCTGTTTTGCCGGGCGATTGAGATGGCGGGGAAGCGTTAAAAAATCCAAATAAAACAATAGGATATTTGTATTGTGACTCGTTTTCATTGTATCTGGCGTTGTTTGATTCAGCAATTTTGTCAGGTATTTTTACAAAATCGCGTAAAGAACCCCGTTAAATCTAACTGAAATTATGTAACATAATGATAATATTGGTGTTATTTATATTGGCACGTCAATTGCCTGTATCGCAGGTAAGTCGTTGTGATTCGACTTGCTGATGTACTTTCAAAATTTTGAAAGCGTTTATATTCTTTGGAGGATTTAAATAATGAAAAAAACTTTAGTAGCAGCCGCTATTGCTGCCACGATGGGTGCTACCAGCGCGCAAGCTGATATCTACACCTTCACTGGCACTGGCTTTTTCACCATGATCACGCCAACTGGCGGTGTATTGACTAACCCGGACGCTCAGGGCGCTCCTGGTGGTGACGCATTTGGTGTCCGTACCCCGCTGAGTAATCTGGTAATGTCTTTTGACACGCAGACTGGCGCTGGCACTGGTAGCATTGACCCGTTCCTGTTCTCAGGCACCACTGCTGTAGCTAATAATGTGTCGATGCAGGCAATTGGCGACGGTAATGGCGGCCCGGGCACCCTGATCATGGGTAGCATTTCATTCGACTATGGCCCGACTACTGGCATTCCTGTTTACCTGGTTGCAGATGCTGCAGGTATTTTCGGCGCTATCCAGGGTGGCCTGAATGTTGGTGATGTGATCACCGGTGGCGCACAGACTTCGACAGATGCTCCTATTGCGGCTTCTCCATTCGGTGCATTCACTAGTCCGCTTGGAAATATACCGTTCGCAATGACTACGCTTGATGTCAACCAGGATGGTGATGCTGCGAATGCATGTGGAACAACCGGTGGCACTGGCGCCTTGATTGGCGGCGGCTTCCCGCTGTGTGACGATGGTGTGTCTGGTGTTCGCATGGGTACAGCCCCGTTCCCGGGTCATGGTGCTAACTTCGACATCACTTCGCTGACCGTACAAAGCATCCAGGCTGTACCTGTTCCTGCAGCTGTCTGGCTGTTTGGCTCAGGTCTGCTGGGACTGGTTGGCGTAGCGCGTCGCAAGGCTTCCTGAGAAGCTGAGCACTATGTGCTAGTAAAGCATTTCAGCTAGCTGGAGTGCGATACAAAGAAAAGGGAGGCAGACGCTTGGCGTCTGTCTCCTTTTTTATTGGTATTATTACTGCGGTCAGCTATGCAGGTCGTTATATGGGCTGATACAGTTTGTGTTTTTTGGGAGTGAAAAGAGCATAGATGAGTAGATTGATTTTTCAGATACTGATATTCACGATGGCATGGATGTCGCAAGCGTCAATATTCGCGCAACATATTGTGCGTATCCAGTATGAGTATCAGGGGTCTGTGAAAGATATGGATATCGAACTGTTTCCTGATGCGGCGCCTCTCACTGTCGCTAACTTTCTGGATTACGTGAACAGCAACGCTTACGACAGTACTTTTATATATCGGTCAGTCGATCAGTTTGTTTTGCAAACAGGTGGATATACGTTCCGGCCAGTTGATCCATTAAATGATGCACTACGCCCGATTTCAGAAGGCACGGGTCTTGAGCGAACGCCAACCGGCCCGCTGTCACCCGTGGTAAATGAATTTAATCTGTCGAACACGCGTGGCACTGTAGCGATGGCCAAGTTGCCAGGTCAGCCGGACAGCGCGACCAATGAGTGGTTTATCAACCTGGTTGATAATTCCGGTTTTCTTGATGTGGACAATGGCGGCTTTACGGTTTTTGGCAAGGTTATCGATGATGGGATGGCTATTGCCGATGAAATTGCCGGCTTGCCCAGGCACTTATTCATCAAGGATCTATTAGGCCCAGCGTTTCAGAATATGCCGGTAACTGGCGCAACATTTGGCCCGATTTACCGCAGGGATATGGTAATGCTGAATTCGTTTAATGTAATTAGCAGGCCGGTCGTGCGTGTTTCACCGGAATCAATTGCGTTTGGGCTTGAAATTGCAGGGGACTCGACGGGAATCACAATACCACTGGTATTGCGGAATACTGGAGACAGACCCGCTGCGATTGGCAATGTCGCGTCTCCCTCCGATGCACAATTCACAATTACATCTGATAACTGCTCAAACACCGTACTGGATCCTGTGACCTCCTCGCCGTTGGCGGAATGCAGTATAGATTTGACCTTTAGTGCAGCAGGGCAGGGTGATTTTTCCTCAACTATATTGTTGCCTTACAGCGATCAACAAACAGCTGAAGCATTCAGTCAGACTTATTCATTCACTGGCTCAGGCGTGCCAGCCACACCTGTATTATTTAGCGTCAGTCAGTCGCTCAATTTTCCCGATACAGTTATTGGCAACAGCATTGATTTGACATTTTCTCTGCAAAACAGGGGTGGCGGCGTTTTAACGATATCGGGGTTTGATTTTACTGGTGTAGATTCCGTCGCTTTCTCCAGGGTGTCCGGTTGCGATAGTGGCACAAGCTTGTCACTTGGTCAGACTTGTACCTTGACTGTGCGTTTTTCGCCTGATGTTGGGAAGGCTTATAGCGCTTCTATTGATATTCTGTCCGATAGTGGAAGCTTAAGTATCCCAATGATTGGAAACGGGGTAATACCAACGATATCAATTGTTTCCAAAATTAGTCTTACGTCGCAGCCTGGTTCGTTTGCTGATGCTTTTGAGGCTGTCACCAATAGTGGAACGGGAACGCTTTCCTTATCCAGTATGGTTATTAGCGGCCAGAATGCGAATCTGTTTGAGCAGATAAATAATTGTCCGGATACGAACAATAGTGGAGTAGCAGACGCCACTTTGCGAGAAGGAGAAAGCTGTGCGCTCCGTATCCGCTACAGCCCGGACGTGGAAGGCCAGCATTTCGCCACACTGACGATTAGTTCCAACGATCCTGTCAACCCGGTGATCAGCATTCCGATTGTCGGGCAAACTGGAGATGCGGAACTCAGCGCGCAAAGTACTTTTTTTGTGGGTGCGGCGCAGATAAATGGTGTAGGTGCGCGCCGTGCGTATAAAATAACTAACACGGGTGTTGCTGCGCTGAATATATCTTCCATAACAGGGTTGCCGGCGGGTGGCTTCAGTGAATCAAACAATTGTGTGGGGGCGTCACTTACAGCCGGGATGTCCTGTTATATAACCTTTGAATATGCTGCTACACAGGCTGGTAGTGCGTCACAAAATATCGAAATCAATTCGAATGATCCTGTTTCGCCAAACTTTGTTGTGACACTTGAGGCAGAGGCAGCAGAAGATACAGATGGTGTGCCGGATAATAATGAGTCAGCAGTACCTGGCGGTGATGGCAATAATGACGGTGCGCCTGATAGCCAGCAGAACAATGTAGCCAGCTTTATCGATGCCAAAGGGCATGCGGTCACAATGGTGTCTGATGCAAGCATTTTAGCGCAGCAAGCGACATTTATATCAAACCTTGACTTCAGCTCTTCGGTAGATACGCCTTTGCCCGACAGTTTACTAGCTCTGGAACTCGATCTTCAATCCTATTCAGTTGGCTTGCCATCGGGGGATGGGGTTGAAGTGGCTTATATAATTCCTGAAGAAGTGCAACCCGAAGGGTTTTATATTTACGGGCCTACTAGTGATAACCCTGAGAATCACTGGTTTGATTTTGATTATGATGCCTCCACTAATAGCGGTGTTATTCTCAATAGCAGAATAATCATACCTTCCACCACTGGTGGAGAGTCAATTCGTCGACGGATGGTTATTGTTCGCTATGTGGATGGGCGCCGAGGCGATGCTGACTTGACAGCGAATGGTGTGATATCAGTGTATCGTAGCGGTTTGGTAGTCAGGCAGGGTAATCGTAGTGGGGGTGCGATGAATGTTGTTGCACTGTTGATTATTCTGGCTGCGATGTCGCTCTCGAGGATTCGAGAGGTGTCCTGACTCAGCTTCGAAGGCAGTGAATTTGATATGTATCCCCCGATGCGACGCAGTGAAGCAAAGGAAGGTAATAAAATTGATAAAGTGTTACAGCAGGGTAAGGTAGATGTTGCGCTAAAACATGTGACGAAGCTTTACAAAAAAAATCCGCACAGTTGCTACTACGCAATCAGGCTAGGTGAATTGTTATCTGCTAGCGGGTATGTTGACAAGGCAATCTCTCATTACAAGGCTGCGCTGACAAATATCCCTCTGGATGCCTGTCTGATGCTTTCCTATGCCCGTACGTTAGGTGTTGCGGGAAAACGCGAGGCTGCTGAAGATGTTCTGGGTGATATTTTGTCACTTGACAAGTGCCCTGCTGAAATGTGTCTTGGTGTGTTTGAGCTTGCGCTGTCTTTGGGGCGTCCGGCATTCATCCAAACGATAGTAGCCAGGATGCTTGATTCATGTCCAGACTGCATAGAGTGCAGGGAAGCTATTGCGGCATATTTTTTCAGGCAGGGCAGGTATGCTGATGCAAAAAGCCATTATAAGTATGTGGTCAACCATGGTAATGAGCAGTATGCGATGGTTTTTAATCTTGCGCTTGCCTGTCACCACCTGATTGAGCTGGATGAGGCCGAGTATTACTATAAAAGATCGATAACGATAAATCATGAAAGCCTGCCATCATATACGAACCTTTGTGCTGTTCTGCTATTGACTGGAAAAGGCGAGGAGGCGCAACAGTACGCTGAGCTTGCATTGTCAGAGTGTTCTGACAGTGTTGATGCAATGATCAATCTGGCGAATGTCTATAAGGAAACCAGACAATACGATGCTGCTGTAGAGCAATGCTTGGCTGTGCTGGAGCATGCGCCAGATCATGAGCTTGCGCATATATACCTGTATGAGCTGTATCTGGGTATGGAATGCTATGAAGATGGGTGGCGTGAGTATGAGTACCGCCTTAGCCGCTCTGAAGTGGTGCCCCGGAATTTTGGCTTTCCCCGCTGGGATGGTCAGCCATTAAAAGACAAAGGTATATTGGTTTTTGCAGAACAAGGTGTCGGTGATGAAGTTATTTTTTCATCATGCATCCCAGACTTGTTGCAAATGGGCGCAAAGGTCGTGCTGGACTGTGATCCCAGACTTGCGCCGGTTTTTTTACGCTCCTTTCCTGATGTCATTGTTCATGGTGGCAAGAAAGAAGCGCCGAGTAGCTGGGTTCGAAATTACCCTTTCATTGACTTTGAAATACCTATTGGGTCGTTGCCTGCTTATTTACGACAGCACTCTGCTGCGTTCAGTGATGCATCCCCCTATTTGAGAGCAAATGCTGGCCTGGTGGACAATTGGGCTGACAGGCTTTCTGGGCTAGCTGGGTTAAAGGTCGGCTTGTCATGGGTTGCAGGCAGAGATGTGAATGCGCGCTACAAACGTTCAATCTCCCTGGAGAAGATGCTTCCTGTTTTGCAGGTGCCGGGCTGCAGCTTCATCAATATCCAGTATGGCGACCATTCAAAAGAGGTATTTGAGGTGTGCCAGCAGGAAACTGTAGCGATATCAGATTTTGAACAGGTGGATCCGCTATCAGAACTGGAAGAATTTTTTGCGTTACTGGCGTCACTGGATCTGGTTATCACTGTAGATAACAGCACGGCTCACATGGCGTCTGCACTGGGAGTGGAAACATGGGTGTTGTTACCCTATTCACCGGAGTGGCGATGGGCTTATTCTGGTGATAAGTCGTGTTGGTATGGTTCGGCAAAACTGTTTCGCCAGGAAAAATTAGGACAGTGGGATGGTGTGATTGACAATGTTAGTAAAAACCTCTTGAGTATGGTTAACCAGTGTGGGTCTTGAGCAACTGCCTTCACTGGCAGGTCATGTATAACGGGAGTGGAATATTTTTCGCTACTTGATATCACGTGTGTTGTGCCAATATGACGGGGAGATAAAATCAGCCAGGGCTTGCTCATCACAGGATAGTCCTGCCTCATTTATCACATGTTTTAAGCCAGAAAGCTTGCCATTGATGATATCCGGAGTTGATACTTCGAAAGTATTCGCGCCTGATAGTTTCAGGGTTTTGAGACGAAGCCGGTACTGTTTGGCAAACTGTTTCCAGAATTTTCGCTTCTGTGAATGTTGATTCATAAAGTGGGTGCGAAGGCATGAATTTATAAAGCCTTCTTCGTCGCGTTTTACAATTATCCAGTGTGCGCTTGGGAAGGCATTTTTGAAAATAGGCCATAGCAACGTTAATTTCGCATCTTTATACAGCCAGGGCTTGTCAAACTGATAACCATCTTTCTCAATGATGCCTTTAAGTACACTGGAGAGTGTGGGGATATCGCCTCGCAAGTCTACTGGGGGGAGTTTCCGTACACCAAGTGGGTCACAGCCAAGCTGGGTAAGAATTGCTTTGGTGACTTGCTCACGAATGACATAATGCTCAAAGAAGCCCTTGGGGTTTTCCGGACCACCGCCTGGTACAGTGGTTCCTGTCCATGCGCCACAAGCTGCAAATGCTCCTGCTACCATTGATGTGCCAGATCGGGGAAGTCCAAGCACAAATATGGGTTTGGTGAAAAAATCGGGCAAAATTTGAGCCTTTTATTGTTGTGTGATCAGTGCTGAAAGTGATAGAAATCGGGTATGCTTCAGCCGCTTCTATGATATTGCACCGTACTATAGCGGGAACATGTTGATTTTACGAGATCTATGGTCAAACTATAAACGTCGAAATAATTTACATTTCCATACATAAGTCCTGTCAGAAAGTCTGTATTGTTACCTGAAAAATGAAAAATATTTTCTATACTCTTGATATTACGAAGCTTTACTCAGTGTGGCACGAAAAGTGCTGTTGAATAGGTGGTAATTGAGATTTTTCAGGTGACAGGCAAATGGGCTCTGACAATAATAATAAATATACTGGACCAGAACGCCGTGTAAGTGACCGCAGGAGCGGGGTGGATCGGCGGACGGTGATTCGATTCGGGGATGTGCTGGGGCGACGCTCCGGGGTGGATCGTCGGGTATCCGCTCGCTAACTCTCTGTTTATTCAGCTGAACTGGCTTGTTTCTGTGGCAGGCGCTTGATGCTGACCAGCAGGCCCAGCAGCGGGTGGTCGATGTACTGGACTTCGTTGCTGCGCATTTTTCTTTCCAGCCGCACTTTGCTGATGCGCTCCTGCTCGCTGTAGGGCGCGAGGATGTCGGTTTGCTGTGCGCTATGGTGCAGGGTGAAATCGGTATTGAGGTGAATGTAGCGGCTGAAGGTGAGGCTGAGCCAGCCGGTCAGGTAGGGGTGGGCGTGACTTTCGCCGGTTGCCGGTTGAATCGCGCTTTGCAGTGGATCGGCGCCGGTTGCGTCATCAAGCGGAATGATGACCGAGCCGCCATTGGACAAGCCGCTCTGCCGCCAGGTTTTGCGCGCCAGCACCTTGTACTGGCTGGATTCATTCAGCCGCTTCCAGGCCTTGTCCAGCTCGCCGCTGTCGAGCGGCTGGTAGTTGAGCACCGCGTTATCCAGCTGAAAACTGGCGCCATCCTGCTCTGGCGGCGCCTCATTCGCGTCCTGCTCCCGTAAAAACTCGTGCGCTTCCAGGTCGGCCAGATACTGCTGTTTGGCGTGCAGGTTTTCGAAAATAATCACATCGAACTGGTAATCGTTAATCGCGCCGGCGGCGCCCAGCTGGCTGGCGCAGAGCAGGGTGACGCCGGTGAACAGCCTGG
>JALWPK010000196.1 GCA_026995045.1 Gammaproteobacteria bacterium
GCCAAAGTCATCGTGAACTGCCTTAACCGATTCACAGCACATGGAATGCCTGTGAGCGTGAAAATCCAATGACTGGCTTGGGAAAGGGGAAATCCGTCTCAACGATCTTATATGCAACAACGCCCAAGTGCCGATATAAGGGATTGAAATGACGTGGCTTTTTTCATGATACTGTCCTCCAGATTGATCTTCCGGAAGTCTTGAATCAGACAATACTCACTTCTGCAAACCCAATCCGATATTCATGCGATCCCCCTGATCAAAGCCCAACAAAGCCTTGACTATTTCCAAATTCCACATACAAGTGGAAAAGACTATTTTGTCATTGTCCGTGACTCGCCCTTTGGCGCTCCAATCTCAGATGTTGCTAAGTGCATTCATCTGGATTTGGGCATGAAGGAGATCACATTCAGCGGAGCTCAATAAATGCCATCCCATCGTTTGCAGTATCTTCAACGCGCCATTGATCAGGTCGTGGGCCGACTTGCTAGTGGAGAGACTGACCTTTTGTTTCGCCAAGGCAATGGGGCTGAGTCTACACAACTCTTAGAGCGCGCCATACTCGCTAGCGCAATGGCCGCGCTAGGCAATAACGAAGCGCTCGATTTATGGCGTAAACGTCAACAAAGACGGATTGCGAAAGAGTATTATACTTTTTTAGATACTGCGTTGGAGCGGGCCAAAAATGCGCCAACTGCGACGCTGGAGAATTTGATTGAGAGTTTGTCTGCGGATGGCGTAACGGGTTTATCTCTTGAGGTAGACGAAATGTCACTTGATGAGTGGACAGATGTTCCATCATTGGCCCCTTTGCATCCAGGACGAACTTCAGCCGGTATAACCGGTCTCAAGTTGAGTCCGAGACTCTCTAACACATTTCCAAGAATCCTGCTTTGCGATGTTGATATCGCCATTTCGCTACCGCGTACACAGCGCGGTGCGCACATGAGCCGCCTACAGTCTGCCCTGATCGCCGCAGAATCAGTTGTTCTCTCAGACCTTGATGCTCTGGCAATTCATGTCGGTGAAAGCATTGCTGTGGGGCAGCCAAATGATGGGGTGCGCGTGCGGATAGATGCGGATGCACGCTTTGAGACAACATCCCTTAAGACGAATCTTGCTTCTTATGTTAGCGGTCGTGCTCTCATAGAAGTTGAGTTCGATGGTGGAGGCAATATTACTCAAGCAACACGCGGACTAGTGCTGGATATCGCGACTGCATGCCCATGCACGCTCCGTTATAGTCGACTTGCGGGGGCCCGGGATATGGAGCTCAATTCAATCGATGATTTACCGCCAACTTTCACGCATTCGCAGCCGGGTTCGCTTAAGCTGTGGATTACGGATCGTTCCGGCTTGCCGCAAATCACATTTGCGGATGCTTTCCGGGCTGCTGGTACCGGAGCTCATTTACGTGAAGCAGTTCTAAAAAGACCAGACGAGCATGACCTCGTTGAGCGCATGCACCGTAGACCTCAATTTGCTGAAGATGTTGTCAGGTCCGTAGCTGGTGAAATCGCATCTTCGTGTAGCGGGGGCTTGCAGCTTCGCGTTGAAGCACATCTTGATGAGTCGATCCATCCTCATCGCGCCCATGCCGCATGCTCAGGTGCAGTTGAGGAGTTCTGGAGTTCGGCGAGATGATACATTTGCCGGAACACGAAACGGCATCTGCGATGTGGAGGGTATTTCCACGAGCACTTAAAGTTCCTTTGGATCCGCGGGAAGTAGAAGAATTTGGAGCTCAATTTGGAACAGTATCAACTCGTGACGGCGGGCGCGGGGCTTGGCCTATAGCGCCATCCAAAGTATCAGGTACGTTTTCGGAAACGTCGGGGGAGGCGCGTCTCCACACTGACGCACAGTATCACGAGCAACCTGAATCTGCATTTATTCTGGCATGTGAGCGCCCCGCACTGGATGGTGGAGACAATCTCCTTCTAGAGGCAGCTGATGCTCGACGGGTTGCTGAAAGCTGTTTTGGAACTGATGGCATCGCGTTGCTGGAAGCGGCGCAGTGGTGTTGGACGGTTCCCAAGGTCTTTTATGTTAACGGCAATCCGCAAGTTTCACCTGAGGCTCCCATATTTGGTAGGGATGGTTCTGTACGTTGGCGGATTGACAATATTCGGTGCAGAACGGCTCAAGACCGTGACTTAGCCATCGAGTTCGCAGATGCGCTTGAAAGCTATGGAAGATTGACACGTCTTCGGCTAGAACCGGGCGACGTTCTTCTATGCGACAACTACTACGCATTACACGGTCGGACTCCCTTTTCAGACCCGAAGCGTTTGCTGTATCGTGTGAGGCTGGTATGAGCCAAGAATACATTGATAGAGCCATAGAACTAATGCTGGATGTACCAGCAAGGTCCGAAATAGAGCATTCCGCTTGGGTTTGCCGAAGTCTCACTGAGTTCGGGCTAGCACTCGAAGTCTTCGAAATGGATGTGCAGGGTTTAGACGCCGCAGTAGAAGTGGCGGCTTTACGTCACTCCAAGGTGCCCCAAAGATTTGCAAAGCGCCTGAGAGGCATCCGAGAACGTCAGGGCATCATTCCATCGCATTATCCACTCGGGTATTCAGAACAGCTCGATCCCTTGCCTGTGTCGTCCAAGGTGGAGTTAGACGCAGCTATTCTTGGGAGCTTTTCTGATCTTCTCCGTTGTCGAGTTGATTTTGGCGCCTCGGTTTCCGCATTGGATGGAGCAGGCGTTCGTGCATATGAAGCACGCAGAACCTGGCGTCCTACGAACTCGGGATTGCCTGCTCGATTCAAGGAAAAACCGGATCTTCCAACCCAGCTACTTTGGCGAGGGTGGTTTTCGAATGCAGACGGCCCCGTAATGGTCGTCGTTGATGAGCAGCTGGATTCAGCAAGAATGGATATCTGGTGGGGTGTTCACAATGGCACCCATTTGGACCATCTTTCAGCCTTTAACGATTCCGAACCGGCACGCCTAGAGTATGGAGAAGGTCTAATTGTCGCTGAGCAAGTCGCAATGTCGGCCGAGCTTCTGGCAGGAGCCGAGGCAATGGCTGTGGGCAACAACCGACTGTGTGAAGCAATTGCAGATGGGTTAGAAGAACGTATTGGTCGTCTCAACTTGGTTGGCGACCTAGGAGATGGGCGAACCTACGTCAACGCGACACGCCTGAGGAGCGAAGAGTTTTCAGAACTTCCAGTGCTGTCAGAGGCATACGTTTCGGGCCCTCTCGACCTACTTCGCCGCCGTCACCAAGATAGTCTCTTGCCGAAATGGATATCTAAGGCTTTTGAAGACCGGTGGGGCGCGGTTGCAGCTCGTCACCAAGGTGTGGCAAACTTCCTCGAGAGGGTTCGCTCTTGAGTTCCAAAATACATAGCGATGGTGTTTCTCTTGATCTAGAGAAGCTATCCATGGTTGGCCAGCCTCCAGGAGCACTTCAAGGAGTTTCGTATGCAACAAGGATTGCTGCAGCAATCGCACAATCAGCGAATATTGATCCTGCAATCGCGCAAGAATTGACTGCCTTAAGTCTGGATTCTATCTCTGCTGGAGAAGCTGATAGAATAGCCTATTGGGACGATCAGCATCGGTTAGACGGTAACTGGAAGCGCAAGACGCCCATGAAGCTCGCAGACATTGGTCGCCGTATAGCAGAGGGGGCCATGCATCCCAGTGCACAGAATCTAGTCGATTGTGATGTCGCCCGACTTCTTTCGGCCGCTGTCGAAGCATCTTGCTTGCTTGTTTCTGAGGCTAATGATCCATCCATTTCATCGGGAGATAATATAACGGCCGCGTGGTGTCCGAATGTGTCTCCGATGGACGTTGTGCGAGCCGTTGGGCCTTGGGTTTGGATGCGAGACGGTCAGAAATTTCTCGATGCTGCAAGCGGACTCTGGAATATACCGCTTGGGCATGGACATCCAGCACCAATTGCTGGGTTCCTTTCTCAAGCAGTTAGTGTCGCGTCCATTAATCCGTTCTCACAATCGGCCAGCATATTACACAGTCTATCGTCTCACATTCTAGGTCTATGCAAACTAGACGGAGGTCGAGTGTTCTTTTGCTCATCAGGATCGGAAGCTGTTGAGACAGCGTTGCGCTTGGGCTTAGCTGCTATGGGCCCTGGTACTCCTGTTTGGGCTCAGCCTGGAGCATTCCATGGAGCTACGATGGGAGCTGCGATGCTATCCTCGTATGCAACTTTGTGGAGAGAATACGAGCATTACGAGAGAAAAGTACGCCACGCGAACCCCTCAGAATGGCAGGGTCGAGGTATCGCTTTTTTTGAGCCTATTAGGATGGGCGGGGGGGTTAATCGTGTTGTTGACCCCAGTGCCGTAGATAATTTTCGACGCGATGGTGGACTGGTGGTCGCGGATGAAATTGCGAGTGGCCTTGGTCGAACCTATTGGCCGCTTGCATGCCAATCTATTGGTGTGCAGTACGATATTGTTCTGTTAGGAAAGGGGTTGGCCAACGGGCTCGCACCGCTTTCCTGCATAGCAATTTCAAAGGAAGTAGTGGAATTACTTCGAGAAAAAGGGACTGACTTCGGTCATACACATTCGAACCACCTCGCAAGTGCAGGCGCTGCAGAAGCTACCCTCCTCAAACTTGGGAAACTTGATCATATCGAGTTTGCTGCGCGCCTCCGCAATATGCTAACTTCAATTTCCAAATCCACGTCAGCGTCTTTTCGGCAGGAGGGAGCCACTGGTTGTCTAATACTCCCGAGGCCAATTCCCCGAAATTATGTTGAAGAAGCATGTCGCCACGCTAGGATTTTGATTCACCTCCCAACGGTAGTGGAAAAAATAGAATGGCTGGTTTGCGCACCGGCCCTGACCTGTGATGACGAAGTTCTATCAGAAATGGCGAAGCGCCTCCGCAACGTTATAAACCATTTGGATTCTTGCCAATGAAAATCCTTATTGTTGGGGCCTCCTCGGGGCTCGGTGCAGCCCTTACTTTGCGCTATCTACAAAATGGCCACTCAGTGATAGCAACTGGCCGTAGAATTTCTCGTATCGCAAAACTAATTCCCGCCGGTGCAGATGCTTCTTTAATCAAGAATGATCTTTTGCAACCCAATTCCGTGGGGCAGCTTTTCGCCGAACACTTCGAGGTTGACCTTGTCTATCACTGTGCTGCAGTTGTCGATCCGGCACCGGTTTCTGAAATGATGACAGTCAACTTCGAAAGCTTCGTCCAACTTGTGGAGGCATTCGACGGTGTCGAACGAAAAATTGTTGCTATTTCTTCCCTGGCCGCTGTTATCCCATTCGAGCATCTTCCAAGTTATTGCGCGACAAAGGCAGCACTTGAGGCTTGGATCGCTTCGAGTCGATCCCAATGTAGATCAGAGATTACTGTTGTGCGCCCCGGACCGTTCGATTCAGAGCTTTTTGAAAAAGCCGATTCACTTGTACGAAGCAAACTACCGATTGATATAGCTGATAGAATCATCTTAGCTGTTTCTCAGGGCCATACAGACATTTTTTTGGGTGGCTGGCGCGACCTCCTTGCGGCGCGTTTAGCACCAATAATTGGTGGCACTCGCAGTCGCAGATTAGTCCTTGGATCGTAATTTTCGCCCGAAATCAACCAACGGTGCTGGGGTTGAAGCTTAATAAAGTATGTCAGTCAGTATCGCATTTAGGTTTTCGCGATATAAAATATTTGGCAAAGTGGGGCGCTTCTCTGTCGGAAGATCGGGAACAGGATGGTCTGGTCGATTTAATAAGAAAATTTGTCCAATTCCTGCACTGACTGCACCGTTTGCGTCACTGAGCCAGTGATCAGCGATATGGATCACCTCCGAGGGATCGACACAAAGCTCGTTTGTCATTCTGGTGAATGCGGTACCATTGATCTTGTGGTGACCTATCTGATCAGAATAGCGACGGCTGTGAAAAATGGCCATTATTCCGGTAGCTTCCAAAAGCGCGTCTATTTTTCTTCCCGGGGTCATCCAAGTATCACTGAGCAATACAATTCGGTATTTCTGCCTGGCGGCCTTCAGAAAAGATGTTGCTCCAGGAATTACCCGAAGCCCGTTCGCCGGATGAGTATCCTCCAATTCACGAGTGAGACTTTTCAGAACTGTTTCGTTTGATTTTATGCCCAATTCTTTCAAAATCAAACTAGATCGCTGAATGTTGTTGATTGGCTCACCAGCGAGGTATCGACTTTCGAATTCTTCTGCTGCCGAAAAATACGCTTTCTCAGCATCATCTGTCGGCACCTTACAGCCTAGCGCCGCCGCAGCGCTACGAACCGCAAGAAATCTAGCTCTTGATACCTCAGTATCGAACTCTTCGGCTTCATCAATTATACATTGCCAAGCTGAGATCGAGATAGTTGGTATCATAGAACTTTGTCCTTTTCTTACGATGCATCCGCATAAGTAGCCGAAAAAATCGTTTCAGATAGCCATTTCTTGAACGATGGGTTGTCGCTGAACTGTTTGAATAGTTCGGTGTGATCCGTCAGAAGTTCGATGACCGCGCGTTCCAGTGCCTTGTCGTGTTCGATGCGGGCGTTCTGCCTGTCGGAGTTTTTCATCGCATTCTGATACGCCTTGTCGGCCGCAACCTTTGTAGGCAATTCCTCCGCGATCACTTTTCCGATTTTGTCCGCATCCTTCCAGTCAATATTCCCAAACATCTCGTTGAACGTCTTGAGGATGTTGCTGAGTAGATCGAGTTCCGGTTCCGGCTTGTGTCCCCCACCGCTGGTTGGCACCGGCCCAATTTCGGCATCCACATCAGGCAACGCGATCGACATGGTTGTCTGTGCCTCGACCCGATAGCTATCCATGTCAATGGCTTCCAGAATGCCTTTGGACAAATCCTGCTCTTCTGGGGCTGGTAATTTCGGGATAAGGAAGTTCAAGAAAATAGACAGCTTTTCCCAGTCTGCGTTGCTGTAGGGCAGGATTGAAGCAAGAAAGCCGTAAGTGCGGGTAAAAGCCTTGGCTTTCCCCTTGAAATCGACTTGGCCATCCTCGTCGAGATCTGCTCTGTACACCGCAACACGGGAATCGAGTATCGGGTCCAACCTGTCCCGATCCGCGCCACCGAGATACAGCGCTACGAGTTCGTCAACCTGCTCCCAGGAATAAACCTGATAGCCATCAAGCCTCGTCTTCAGGTCATGAAGTTTGTTCGGGTCGGTTTCGTCGCTCAGGATGGTGGTGCGATAGTAATCCTCAAACGATGCCTTGATGTCATCTGCATCGTTCATAAAGTCTAGCACGAACGTGTCGTGTTTTTTTGGGTGAGCACGGTTTAGGCGTGACAGGGTTTGCACGGCCTTGATGCCGGAAAGTGTCTTGTCCACATACATTGTGTGCAACAATGGCTCATCATAGCCAGTCTGGAACTTGTCGGCGACGATCAGAAACCGGTATGGGTCTTTCTGGATCATCTCCTCGATCTTGTTGCTCGGAAAACCGTTCAGTGAAGTCTCGGTGACCTTCTGCCCACCATATTCATGCTCACCGGAGAATGCGACGATAGCTTGATACGGGCTTTTGCGTTCCTTCAGATAGGCCTCGAATGCATGATAATACTGGATGGCGCGGTGAATGCCGCTCGTGACCACCATTGCCCTGGCTTCACCGCCAATCTTTCTGTGCCCAATGACTTGCTCGTGAAAATGATCAATCATGATTTCTGCTTTCTGGCGGATAGCATGATCGTGGGATTCGACATAACGCCGAAGTTTCTTTTGGGCCCTTTTGGTATCGAAATGAGGGTCGTCCTCAACGGTTTTCATCAATCGGTAGTAGCTCTCGACTGGAGTATATTGCTTCAGCACATCGAGAATGAAGCCCTCCTGAATGGCCTGCTTCATCGTATAGCTGTGAAATGGGAGATGCCTGACCTTGCCGCCTTCTGGCATTGAAGTTCCAAAAATTTCCAGCGTTTTATTCTTAGGCGTTGCGGTGAACGCGAAATAGCTGGCGTTCGGCAGCACCTTTCGTGCCTCCATCAGCCGGTTGATGGTGTCCTCGATGGTTTCCTCTTCTTCCTCGGCACCATTCGCTGCCAGCGCGATGTTCATCTTTGCCGAAGTTCGGCCACCCTGGCTGGAATGTGCTTCATCGATGATGATAGCAAAAGTTCGGCCGCGATGCTCGTCGCCGATTTCACCCAGAATAAATGGGAATTTTTGCACCGTGGTAATGATGATCTTTTTGCCCTGCTGCAGGAATGTCTGCAGTTGTTGTGATCCTTCGGTGACTGCTCCGACGACCGACGACACCTGCGCGAATTGCTTGATGGTATCGCGAATCTGCTTGTCGAGCACCCGCCGGTCGGTCACTACAATGACGGTGTCAAAGGTCGGCTTGTCGCCCTTTTCCAGTCCAATCAGCTGGTGGCTCAGCCAGGCGATTGAATTGCTCTTGCCTGAACCTGCAGAATGCTGAATCAGGTAACGCTTGCCCGCACCATACGCCTCGGCGTCGGCCAGTAGCTTGCGCACGACATCGAGCTGGTGAAACCGGGGAAAAATCTGTTTGGGAGGCTTTTTCTTGCCCTTGTCGTCTTTTTCTTCGACCACCTGCGCGTAGTTTTCCAGAATATCGGTCAGGTTCTGCTTCGCCAGGATTTCCTTCCAGAGATAGTCGGTTTTCAATCCATCCGGGTTTGGCGGGTTTCCGGCGCCATCATTCCATCCCTTGTTGAAGGGCAGGAACCAAGAGGTCTTTCCCTTCAAGTGGGTGCACATGCGCACCTCGTGATCGTCCACGGCGAAATGCACAACGCACCGGCCGAACTGGAACAACAAATCCTTTGGGTCCCGGTCGCGCTTGTATTGCTCGACTGCGTCCTCGACGGTCTGCTTGGTCAGGCTATTTTTGAGTTCGAAAGTGGCGACCGGCAGTCCATTGATAAATACGGCCATATCCAGCGATAGCTTTGTTGCATCCCTGGAATAGTGCAATTGCCTAGTCACACTGAATATGTTGGCGGCAAACAATTCCTGTGATTTCAGGTTGCCCGCGGAAGGCGTCCCGAAGAACATCTCGATCGAGAGCGGCCCGTGCTTCACACCATTGCGAAGAACATCGATGACACCCCGCCTGGCAATTTCGCCCTGCAATCTGTGCAGAAACTTCAAGCGTTGCGGACCGTCCTCGTTCAGGCCAAGGGCTTCTGCGATGTCCGGCTGGGTGGTGTTCAGGAAGTCAACCAGTTTGACCAGATCAACGGCATGTTCCGTGTCAAAATCCTTGGAATCACCGGCAACATAACCGGCATCCTTAATCAAGGATCGGACAATCAGTGTTTCGAGGCCTTTTTCGCTGGTGTCTGTCGTCATCAGCTGGCCTGCAATGCATCGGGTTCAATCCACCCCTTGTCTGCCAGCACGTCGGCCGCCAAGGCGATCTGGCGGGGCGAGAAGCGTTTCTTGCGCTCGTTCCAGCCATATATCTTCGACACCACCTCGTTAATGGAACCGGCAGCCTCCCTCGCAATGGTCCAGTGAACGGTGGACAGCAATTCAAGACCGAATGGTGTTTCGAACCCGGCCACCAGTTCGGATACCTTGTCAAAGCGTTCCTGGGTGCCGGCGTGTTGTTTCAGAAATTCACTGGCATCTCCAACCGCACCGGGAACCAGTTCCAGTTGCTTGTTGGGAGCGTCGCCGCCATCGGCGTAACCCGAGATGAAATAGCCCTCAATCTCTCGCAATACATGGGTCAGGTTCTCCGAATAGGGTCCGTAAGGGCCCTTGACCACGCGCAACCGTTCCATCGATGGCTCGCCGCTCACCTTCATGAAATACATCAGCTTGTGCACTTCCAACAGGGTCACGAACGGGTCAAGAAGGCCGCTCAGATACCGATCCATCAGGCCCACCAGAGCAGCCCGGCCCGGTGTCATGTTCGGCGCTTTTTTCTTGCGGGCGATCTTGCCCGGCTCGGGGGCACCATTGGGCTGGAAGATAATGATGCGAAGGTCGTTGAAACCGTGCAGGGCCTCTTCAATCCGGGGGCGCACGTCGTTCCAGTCCAGCCCACCTAGACCGCTGCCAAGCGGGGGAATGGCAATCGAACTGATCTTGTACTTGCGAATGACCTTGACCAGATCGACCAGTCCGGCGTCGATGTCCTCCATCCGGCTCTTGCCGCGCCAGTGGCGTTTGGTGGGGAAGTTGATGATATAGCGCGGATTGGTCAGTTGGCCGGTTTCGGACACGAACATGCGCCCCGGCTGCACCTCTTCGCGCTTGCAGGCGGCCGCATAGGCCTTGAAATTCTCCGGAAACGCATTCTTGAACTGCAACGCAATTCCGCGCCCCATCACACCCACACAATTCACGGTGTTGACCAGAGCGTCGGCATCTTCTGCAAGAATGTCGCCGGTTTTGTATTCAAACATCTTTGCCTCCCTCCTAAACTAATAATACCAATCAGGTTTGATTTCCATATGTGGCTTGTGAACCGCAGCCTGAATTGCTGCGCTGGCTTGACCATAGACTGCCTGCGAGCAAACGCCAACTCGCTCGACCAGTTCCCACGGAAACGAATGTTCCATCAGGAATTCGGCCTGCTTGCCTTCCTTGACCGAGCGCGAGATACCGTTGCCGGACCTGCGGTTGGTCTGCACCGCAGGCCAGTTGATCTCGTCCAGTCGAGCCAGGTCATTGCGGTCCTCGAAATAATAAGCTCCGGCATTCGACAGGGTGAAAGCCCAGCGCCGGTTGTTCTGGTTGGCCCAGGCAACCGTCTGGTGCAGGTCGCATTCCAGATGCACGATGGGGCCTTGCCCGCCGCGATAGGTCATCTCTGCGTGGTTGGCACAATGAATCAGGTAGAGCATGATCGAGCGTGGGCAGAAATAGAACGGCACGCATTGCCCGACAAACAGGTCCGGATGGCTGGTGAGTTTCAGTTGGGTCAGCCGCCGCTGCTTGATGCTGTTCATGCCAATCACCGTGCCCGGAGGCTTGCGGGCAATGATCTGTTCGTCGCACCAAAGCTGGCCATCGGCGATGATCGAGGGCAGCCGGTCCACATGGACGATATGATAGATCTTGGGCGCGGCAGGCTGGGGCATGGTCAGGCATCCACCTCCGCTGGTTCGGGGGTTGCATCGAGGGGAATGCCCGGCGTGGTCACCGCATCGGCATCCAGCTCGGGAAGGTCCACCCCACGCACATCCAGCTTGCCGGTGACGACATCGGCGATGAGCCGCTGGCGGTATTCCTGGATGAGGGTGATTTCCTGATCAATGCGCATTTTGGCTTTGTCTATAGGGTCGGTTTGCTTGACGATTTGCTCTACAATGGATTGCTGCTCGGCAACCGTATCTGGAATTGGAAGGAGGGTGTTTTTTATTGAAAGTTTCGAAAGGCCATATCGTGTGACGCCGCTCGCAGCGATATGTAGCTGTTGCATGATGCTGGTTGCAGAAAATGCGTAAAAGAGGAACTCCGGCGTAAGCATATCTTGTTTCGACCGAAGCAAGGCAAGGTGATAACCACACAGAACCCTTTCCAGTGGCTCGTGAACCAATGCGGGGACGCCGATGTCATCCCAAGCTTCGGAATCCTTGGTTATCATTACATCGCCGGGTTCCAGGCTAAACCGCGCAATTTCGCCATCAGAGGCAGTTGCAGCCATAAAATCCATGGAAGAATCTATAAAGTCGTTTTTGTAAACATCAGTATAGTTGCAAAGAAGGACAGGCTTTTCTCCGGCCAATGAATGCTTATCAACATTACTGAACTGCACGGAGCAAACCTGCTTTAGCGGCTTCACCTCCCAATGCGCAGGAACCACGGGCATCCAGTCGATGCCGGTGGGTTTCATGGGGGCGACGGGGTCAAGGCCGCGCGTGACGGCCCGGTTGATGATGCCCTGCTTCTGCTCGTTCAACAACGCAATCAACCGCTGCTTGTTGCGGATCAGGCGGGCAATTTGAGATTCCTTGACACGGAGAAACGCCACCATCTTTATTTGCTCTTCCAATGGTGGCCGTGGGAAGGAAATGTCGAGAAACTTGTCAGGATAGAGGCGAAGCCTTGATGAACGGATTCCGGTCGAACGTGTCAGATATTCCCATTTCATCATGGGCGTCCGAAGCAAATAATCCAGGTAACGCGGGTCGAACAACTCGTTGGAGTGTGGTCGATACACGCCGTATGCAGGGCTAACGATACCGGTGTCAGTCGCCACGCCAAGAGCAGCCATCCAAGCCCACATCGTATTGATTACAATATCATCCTTGCGAGCGAGTTTGTGGCCGATGTAGGATTCCGCCTTGAACATCGTCACGTTTTTCTGGCTTCGCGGTGTTACGCCCGTCTTATGTGAAACCGACAACAGCTCTTCCCGCCCAGTTTGTGAGCGTTCATCAACTTCCCGAAAGAAAAACTTGCCACGCTTTTCTTCCCAATGTGCCGGGATTTTGCCTAGCCAGTGAGTGCCAGCATTCTTTAGTGTGGAGTATGGTTTCGCGACTTCATGCATCAGCCAGCCCCTTTAGAATGTTCTCAAGCAAGCCTTCGGATTCCTGTTCCAGCGCGCGGATATCGGCTTCGATCTCTTCCAGCGTTCTGAGTGGTTCGGGCTTGTAGAAATGCTTGATGAACGAGATTTCGTACCCGATCACGGTCTTGCCGGGGTCGATCCAGGCATCGGGCGCATGGGGCAGGACTTCGCGGCGGAAGAATGCCTCGATCCCGCCATCCTCAAGAAACGGCACCTGCTCGGTGTCGCGCAGCTCGGTATCGGGTTCATAGGTGATGACCACTTCACGGCCATCCACCTTGCCAAGGAATCTGCCATGAAGTGCGCCTGCTGCTGCGGCCTCGATATCTTCTTGCTTGGCCCTGACGGTCTTCTTGATCACCTCGGGTGCCTCGGGGTCACGCCAACTGAGGCGAAGCTGGATCAGTTTCTTTTCTGCCGCTGTCAACTTGATCCCGTGTTCCTTGGCCGCTGCATCAAATTCACGACGGAATATGTTGAAATCCGGGAATTCCTCATCGCCCATCACCTTCCACAGCGCACGGGCCGCTTCGAGCAGCTTGCGATCTCGCGCCCAGGTGGCCGAATCAAGCAGTTTCTTGCGACGCTTTTCAGGGATGGATGGGCGCTTGGTTTCACCTTCGGTTGCTTCTTCCTCGTTGTCATCGCCAGTCAGCCATGCCTCGATTTCTTTCCTGATTTTATGGAAATCTTCATACAGGCGCGAACCGAATTCGGAATAGAGCGCTTTTCGCAATTCCTCGTCACCGGTGGCGTATCGCAAGGCATCCACGGCTTGACGGCTGAACCGGGCGCGAAGCCGCAGGGGGCGATCGACGGTGATTTTCCAGTAGCCGAAAGCGGCATTCGGGAAGATCTTGGAATGCTCGCTTTCCTCCATTTTCAGAAAGGCGTCGCAGATGCGCCGGACATCTTCAGGCGTAAGTTTGCAGTTCTTCTTGCCAAGGTTCTTGCGCAGGGGCTTGAACCATTCGGTGCCATCGATCAGTTGCACCCTACCTTGGCGGGCTTTAGATTTCCGGTTGCTCAGCACCCAGATGTAAGTGGCAATGCCGGTGTTGTAGAAGATGTTGAGCGGCAGGGCGATGATGGCTTCGAGCCAGTCGTTTTCAATCACCCAGCGGCGCACATTGCTTTCGCCTGACCCTGCATCCCCCGTAAACAGGGCCGATCCGTTGTGCACTTCGGCGATGCGGCTGCCCAGTGGCGTGTCCTGCTTCATCTTACTCAGCAAATTGGCAAGGAACAGCATTTGCCCGTCGCTCGAGCGGGTGATCAGGCTGTAATCCGGATTGCCGTCATGCTCGATTTTGAAACGGGCGTCTTGCATGTCCTTCTTGCCGCCCATCCGTTCCAGGTCCGTCTTCCATGATTTGCCGTAGGGCGGGTTCGACAACATGAAATCGAATTCCCGCGACGGGAAGGCATCATTGGAAAGGGTTGAGCCGAACTGCATGTTTTCGGCCTCGATGCCTTCGCCTTTCAGAATCAGATCGGCCTTGCTGATGGCATAGGTCTCTGGCTGGGATTCCTGGCCGTAGAGATGCACCGATACCTCTTTGCTTTTGCCGGACGCGAGCTTGACCAATGTGTCTTCCGCAACGGTCAGCATGCCGCCAGTACCGCACGCCCCGTCATATACGAGATAGGTTCCCGAACGGATCTGGTCTGCGATGGGCTCGAAGATCAGGTGGGCCATGAGTTCGACAACATCTCGAGGCGTGAAATGCTCCCCAGCTTCTTCATTATTGTCCTCGTTGAACCGCCGAATGAGTTCCTCAAACACCGTTCCCATGGAATGGTTGTCGAGACCGGGCAGGCGAACAGACTCATCCGCATGTAGCACAGGGCGCGGGCTCAGATTGATGGATGGGTCAAGGAATTTCTCAATCAGGAAACCGAGAATATCGGCTTCGATGAGTGTTTCGATTTGGTTGCGGAACTTGAACTTGTCCAGTACCTCCTGAACATTTGGCGAGAACCCATCGAGATAAGCCTCAAAGTCGGCCTTGAGTTGCTGGCGCCGGGCCCGGGAGGTCAGGTCCCGAAGGCGATATGGCGAGGTGTTGTAGAAGGCCTCGCCGGATGCCTGGCAGAGAGCGGCATGCTGGTTGGCAACCCCAGCCTTGTCAAGCTGGGCTTTCATGGCAAGGACTGCTTCCTTGGTGGGCTCAAGCACGGCATCAAGGCGGCGGATGACTGTCATTGGCAGAATGACATCCCGATATTTGCCACGCACATAGATGTCCCGAAGGACATCATCCGCCACGTTCCAAATAAAATTGCTGATATTCAGGTTGCTCAAGTTTCGCCCTCATCCGCCACATTGTTCGTCGCAGCCTTCTTCTGGTTATCTATCCAGTCCTCAAGGTCTGAACGCTTGAAACGCCAAGCACCGGCAACCTTGAAACCTGGCAAATCGCCTCGCTTGGCAAGCCGATAAACTGTCTTTTCATCAACGTTCAGGTAGCCAGCTACGTCACGAACGGTCATTGCCTGATCTGGCGGGGCCATAATCTGCGACTCCCAATTATTGCTCTTCCCTTGATAGCAGATGAAAACAGGGCAAGCCAGTCCATTTCTGTCCTGGATGAGCTCGGGGTATGGAATGCCTATTTCTGGAGAAATTGCGCGGCGCAGTTGGGCGGGAAGGGCACTGGTGTTGCGGCGAACGTTTGACTACAGGAAAATTCAGGTCGACACGGTTTTGGACGACTTCGGGCTTTGACGAATATTTGCTTTCAGACCCGCTCAAACCCGCCACAGTACACGACACTATTGCGTTGAGGGGCGAATTGGATTCGAATTGAAGACTCTTCGCCAAAAGGATCTTCACGATGTCCGACGCCATTTTCGCCCCTCTGATAGCCACTTTAGGGCCTCATT
>JALWPK010000197.1 GCA_026995045.1 Gammaproteobacteria bacterium
AATAGCGCACTTCCTCGCCCTTGTACTGCTTGAGAATCTCGCGCACGGTGAAAAAGTTGCCCAGCGATTTCGACATTTTTTCATCGTTGATGCGCACGAAACCGTTGTGCATCCACAGGTTGACGAACTTTTCGCCGGTGGCGGCTTCCGATTGCGCGATTTCGTTTTCGTGATGCGGAAACTGCAAGTCCTGGCCGCCGCCGTGGATATCGAAATGATTGCCCAGGCAGCAGGTCGACATCGCCGAACATTCGATATGCCAGCCCGGCCGTCCCGGCCCCCAGGGGGAATCCCAGCTCGGTTCGCCCGGCTTGGCGGCTTTCCACAGCACAAAATCCAGCGGGTCGTCCTTGTGCTCGTCGACGGCGACGCGCTCGCCAGCGCGCAGGTTTTCAAGCTGTTTGCCAGACAACTGGCCGTAATGCTCGAACGCGCTGACATCGTAATACACATCGCCATTGTCGGCCGCGTAGGCGTAGCCCTTGTCGATCAGGGTTTGCACCATGCTGATAATGTCATCCATTGACTGCGTGGCTTTGGGTTCCTCATCCGGCGGCAGCACCTTCAGCGCCTCGCTGTCCTCGTGCATGGCGTCGATGAATCGCCGGGTCAGCGCATCAAATGCCTCGCCGTTTTCGTTGGCGCGCTGGATAATCTTGTCATCGATGTCGGTGATGTTACGCACATAGGTCACTTCATAACCGCGAAAACGCAGATAACGCACCACGGTGTCGAACACCACCAGCACGCGCGCATGACCGAGGTGGCACAGATCGTAAACCGTCATGCCACAGACATACATTTTCACCTTGCCCGGCTCAATAGGGGCGAAAACTTCTTTTTTGCGCGTAAGGCTGTTGTAAATCTGCAACATGGTGTCGTTCCGAAATGATAACCAGCGCGCAATGATAGCCCAAACCCCCTGCGCTGGCTAACTGACTGCGGGTGTGGGGTTAGTGCCAACGCAAAGGCGCCAGGACGCAAAGAGCACGAAGTTTTTTAACACAGAGACACGGAGACACAGAGATTTTATTGTGGCGGTGTGGTGTCATTTCGACCAAAGGGAGAAATCTCGCACGGCGCGACCTGCGACGCGAACCCCTCGGCTTCGCTCGAAATGATAATGCTGAATACTGTCGCTTGTACTGTAGGAGTGGCTTCAGCCACGAAAAACGATTTCAGCCAGCGCAACGCCTGTGGGAAGCACGGTTCGTGGCTAAAGCCACTCATGCAAAAATTGCTCCGTGTTCTCTGTGGCCTCTGTGGCAAAAAAAATCCATGCTCATCTGCGTTTATTTGTGGATAAAACAAACTTCGCGTCCTTTGCGCCCTGGCGTCTTTGCGTTGGATTTACCCTCCCTTGCCTCCTTGCTGTAAAATCGCCGCTCTTTATAACAGGACACTGCGAGTCGTACATAACATGGTCAAAATTCTGTTTGTCTGCATGGGCAATATCTGCCGCTCGCCCACCGCCGAGGGCGTGTTTCGGCAGAAGGTTATCGACGCCGGGTTGCAGGATCGGGTGTATATCGATTCCGCTGGCACCCATGCCTATCATGTGGGCGAGCCGCCGGATTCACGCGCGCAGGCGGCGGCGCTGAAGCGCGGGTTTGATCTCAGCGACCAGCGCGCGCGCCGGGTGTCGCCGGTCGACTTTGAGGAATTTGATTATGTGATTGCCATGGACAGCAGCAACGCCGCTGACCTGCATGCGATTTGTCCGCCGGGGCAGGAGCACAAAATCAAACTGTTTCTGGAGTTTGGCGAACGCTTCGACGTGACCGAGGTGCCCGACCCCTATTACGGCGGTAGCACTGGTTTCGAGCGCGTGCTGGATTTGATCGAAGACGCCGCCGAGGGTCTGCTGAACGAGATTCGCTGATTCACGCCGGTCAATCCGGACGTAAAAAAGGGGCGCAACGCCCCTTTTTTACGCCTGTTTGTTTTGCTGGCGCGCCTCAGTCGGATGAGGCGTCAACCGGCCGGTTCGCATTGGAAGCAGGCTGCCGGTCAGCCGTTTTCTCCACCGGCTTGTTATCCGCATTGCTTCCCGGCTTGAGTTCCGGAAGCGCGCTGGCGGCAGGCTTGTTGACTGGCGCCGGTGGCGGACTGCTGGCGACCGGCTTGTCCACAACGGCAGAGGGTGGCTGCGGCGCTGGCGCACTGGCCGGTTCGGCCTGTGGCGCGGGACTACCCTGCTCGCCCGCGCTGGCGGCCTTGTCGCCATTGCTGACGGCGGCGTTGGCATTGGCGCCGCCGCGATTGGCGTTACGGCGGCGACCGCCACGGCGGCCGCGACGGCTGCGCGGTTTGTCTGAGGTTTGCTGACTGTCCTTGTTACCACCGCTGGCATCAACCGACTGTGGCGCTGACTGCGGCTTGTTGTCACGGTTTTTTGCATCCCCGTTTTCCGCTTTTTTCTGCGCATTCGGGCTCTGGCCGCCACGATTCTGCGAACGGTTGCGTCCGCCGCGACCACGTCCGCGGCTGCGGTTTTGACCGCGATTCTGTCCGCCACGCCGTCCGCCACGGTTGCCGCTGCGCGCCGCCGGCGCCGGTTTTTCTTCTTCAACCGGTTCTTCCTGCTTGCTGTCGCCAATGACCAACGACACCAGCTTGCTGAGAATGCCGCCCGATTTGGGTTTTTCCGTTTCCGCCGACCGGGCCTTTGGCGCGGATTTGGGCTGTGACGGCGGTCGTGGCGTCGCCGGCGCCAGCGCCTGCACGGCCGGCTGTTCCGGCTGGATCACGGTTTCGTTGCTGCTCACAGGCTCATGCACATCCTCGGCCTTTTCCGCCTGCTGGTAACTGGCGACGCCAGCGGTTTCCGGCAAATCGCTCTTGCGCACGCGGTCGACGCGGTACTGCGGAGTTTCCAGCACCGAGCTGGCGATCACCAGCACCTTGACGCCGGTTTGCTGTTCGATTTCCATAATCGCCTTGCGCTTTTCGTTGAGCAGGAAGGTGGCGACATCCACCGGCACCTGCACATCAACGCGGCCGGTCTGGTCTTTCAGCGCCTCTTCCTCGATGATGCGCACCAGCGACAGCGCCAGCGATTCCACCGTGCGGATGGTGCCGTGACCGGAGCAGCGTGGGCATACAATCTGGGTGGCTTCACTCAGCGCGGGTTTCAGCCGCTGGCGCGACATTTCCATTAAACCAAAACGCGAGATGCGGCCGATCTGCACACGCGCGCGATCCACCCGCACCGCGTCGCGCAAACGGTTCTCGACTTCGCGCTGGTTGCGCGCCGCCATCATGTCGATGAAGTCAATCACCACCAGTCCGCCGAGGTCACGCAGGCGCAGCTGGCGCGCGATTTCATCGGCGGCTTCCAGGTTGGTGTTGAGCGCGGTTTCCTCGATGTCGCCGCCCTTGGTGGCGCGCGCCGAGTTGATGTCGATGGAGGTCAGCGCCTCGGTGTGGTCAATCACAATCGAACCGCCGGAGGGCAACGAGACTTCACGGCGGTAGGCCGATTCAATCTGGTTCTCAATCTGGAAGCGGTTGAACAGCGGCACCGTGTCTTCGTACAGCTTGATTTTGCTGATGCGGTTGGGCATCACCTGCTCGACGAACTGGCGCGCGGTTTCATAAACTTTTGGTGAATCAATTAGCACTTCGCTGATGTCGTTGCGGAAATAGTCGCGCAGCGCGCGGATGATGACATCGCTTTCCTGATACACCAGGAACGGCGCCGGGCGCTCGGCGGCAGCCTTTTCGAAGGCTTCCCACAGTTGCAGCAGGTAGTCCAGATCCCATTGCAGTTCCTCGACATTGCGACCAACGCCGGCGGTGCGCACGATGACGCCCATGCCGCTGGGGATATCCATCTGGCTCAGCGCTTCGCGAATCAGGTTGCGGTCTTCGCCTTCGATGCGGCGCGACACGCCGCCGGCGCGCGGGTTGTTGGGCATCAGCACCAGAAAACGGCCGGCCAGGCTGATGAAGGTTGTCAGCGCCGCGCCCTTGTTGCCGCGCTCTTCCTTTTCCACCTGCACCACCACTTCCTGACCTTCCTTGATGGCGGTCTTGATGTCGGGGCGGCCCTGCTGTTGCAGCGCTTCCTCGGTGAAATAGCTGCGCGAAATTTCCTTGAACGGCAGAAAACCGTGGCGCTCGGCGCCATAGTCAACAAAAGCAGCTTCCAGGGAGGGCTCTACGCGGGTGATTTTACCCTTGTAAACATTCGCCTTTTTGGATTCGCGGGAGGGAATTTCGACGTCCAGATCGTAGAGTTGCTGGCCGTCGACCATGGCGACGCGAATTTCTTCTTTCTGCGCCGCATTGATAAGAATACGTTTCATTTTGGTTTGAACCTGTCACTTGTGGTAACGCTGTCAGTTCCCTGGCGGCCATGTTCAGGCGCACAGACGTAGACACATTCCGCTTTGGTGCGCACACGAGCATTGGCGCCAGCGCCAACAACATCATGCCGGCCACAACAACAAGTTCGGCCACAACAAAATCGGGGGTTGTCATACTATGGAAAGGAGACAGAGTCGGATTAATCATGTTATAGAGTTTTTCTTCTGCTATCCCCGTGCCCCTGTCTGCCAGAATCGCAAGGCGGGCGCACGGATGAATTCAGTGCAATGCGCGGCCCGGGTTCAATCCCATGAAAGACTTCGACACCCTGTCGGGGCTGCGCGGCGGTTCGCTGGCAGGCATGCAACCTGTGCGAAAACACCTGTAATTGTAACAGCTTAGGCCGTACAATGGCGGCCAAGTCTGACAAAATGCGACAATCCGGTCAAATCTGTTTCCTTTTTCGCCCTTTGATGGTGCATTTTCTGTGAAATCCGGCTCCTCTCCCAAGCATACAGCCGACAGCGGCAAGGCGCGCATCGTCACCATCGACGCCAACCAGCACGGCCAGCGGCTCGATAATTTTTTGCTGGCGATTCTCAAGGGCGTGCCCAAAAGCCACGTCTACCGCCTGCTGCGCAGCGGCCAGGTGCGGGTCAACAGCGGCCGCAAAAAACCGCATTACCGGCTGAAAGACGGCGACCGCGTGCGCATTCCACCGGTGCGGGTCGCGGAAAAAACCGCGCCGTCAATTGCTGGCAAACTGGTTGCGCAACTGGAAAACAGCATTCTGCTCGACAACGAACATGTGCTGGTGGTGAACAAGCCGGCCGGCATTCCGGTGCACGGCGGCAGCGGCTATGCCTTCGGCGTCATCGACATCCTGCGCCAGTCACGACCCGAGCAGCCGCTGGAGCTGGCGCACCGCCTCGACCGTGAAACCAGCGGCTGCCTGTTGCTGGCCAAATCGCGCGTCAGCCTCAATGCCTGTCACGCCGCCTTTCGTGAACAACATGACAGCGCCGTGGCCAAGCATTATCTGGCGCTGGTCAAGGGACACTGGCCAGGCCAGCAAACCATCGGCATCGGCATCGAAAAAGTGGTGCGCAGCGGCGAGCGCATGATGCAGGCAAGCGAGGATGGCGCCCGCGCAGTCAGTCATTTTGAATGCCAGCAGCAGTTTGAACATGATGGCCTGCAGGCCAGCCTGATGCGCGTGCAAATCGAAACCGGCCGCACCCACCAGATTCGCGCGCATGCGCGTTATCAGGGGCATCCGTTGGCGGGGGATGAAAAATATGGCGACAAAACCTTCAACAATCAGATGAAAGCCCTGGGATTGAACCGCCTGTTCCTGCACGCCTCCAGACTGCAACTGGATTTACCCGGCACCGGACGGATTGAAGCGGAGGCGGCATTGCCCGAGGAATTACTGAACGTGCTGAACGTGCTGGAATAAAACTTTTTCCACAGCGGGTGAGTAAAATCCCCAAAAAAGCGCCGGAAACACAAAGGTTTTTGCTGGTCAAGGCGCTGCTGGCGCAGGCTCGGCGTCAACCACGAAACCGGGATTTCAGCAAACCAGGCGCATGTGGATTTTGCCGTTCGCGGCTGAAGCCACTCCCGCGCTAGGACCTTTGCGCCGGATTTGATTCAGCCAATGGCGTCAATAATGCCGTTAAGGGTTTCACTCGGCCGCATCACCGCTGCGGTTTTTTGCTTGTCCATGTGGTAATAACCACCGAGGTCGACCGCTTTGCCTTGCACGATGGTGAGCTCGTTGAGGATGGCGGCTTCGTTGTCTCGCAGTTGTTGCGCAACCGGGGTGAACACCGCCTTGAGTTCGTCATCGTCGTTCTGTTCGGCCAGCATTTGCGCCCAGTAGAGGGCTAGATAGTAATGACTGCCGCGGGTGTCGAGTTCGCCAACCTTGCGTGAAGGCGATTTGTTGTTGTTCAGGAACAGGCTGTTGGCGCGATCCAGGGTTTCGGCCAGCACCTTGATTTTGCTGTCGATGGTTTTTTGCGCCATGTCTTCCAACGACACCGCCAGCGCCAGAAATTCGCCCAGCGAATCCCAGCGCAGATGATTTTCCTCGAGCAGTTGCTGTACATGTTTGGGCGCGGAACCGCCGGCGCCGGTTTCGTACAGGCCGCCGTCGGCCAGCAGGGGCACGATGGACAGCATCTTGGCGCTGGTGCCGAGTTCCAGAATCGGGAACAGGTCGGTGAGGTAGTCTCGCAACACGTTGCCGGTGACCGAAATGGTGTCCTTGCCCGCCTTGACGCGCTCCAGCGTGTAACGCATGGCTTCCACCGGCGACAGGATTTTGATTTCCAGGCCGTCGGTGTCGTGTTCCTTAAGATACGTTTCCACCTTGCTAATCAGATTGGCGTCGTGCGCGCGATTTTTGTCCAGCCAGAAGATGGCCGGGTTGCCGGTGGCGCGGGCGCGGTTGACGGCGAGCTTCACCCAGTCGCGAATCGGCAGGTCTTTGGTCTGGCACATGCGCCAGATGTCACCCTGCTCCACCTCATGCTGCGTCAGCACCTTGCCGTTTTTGTCCTTGACGCACACCTTGCCGCTGGCGGGGATTTCAAAGGTTTTGTCATGCGAGCCGTATTCCTCGGCTTTTTGCGCCATCAGACCGACATTGCTGACATTGCCCATGGTGGTGACATCGAATGCGCCGTGCTGCTGGCAAAATTCAATCACGGCCTGGTAAATGCCGGAATAGTTGCGGTCGGGAATCATCGCGATGGTGTCGCGCAGCTTGCCGTCCGGCCCCCACATTTTGCCGGAGGAGCGAATCATCGCCGGCATCGAGGCGTCGACAATCACATCGCTGGGCACATGCAGGTTGGTGATGCCCTTGTCGGAGTTCACCATCGCCAGTTCGGGACGGCTGTCGTACACCGCCTGAATGTCGGCTTTAATTGCTTCGCGCTCGGCATCCGGCAATTGCGCGATTTTGGCGTAAACATCGCCGAGACCATTGCGCGTGTCCACGCCCAGTCTGTCGAAAGTGTCGGCGTGTTTTTCAAACACGTCCCTGAAGTACACCTGCACCGCATGACCGAACATGATGGGGTCGGAGACTTTCATCATGGTGGCCTTCAAATGCAACGACAGCAATACGTTTTTGTCCTTGGCTGCCTGCGCCGTCTGTTCATAAAACTCGCGCAGCGGTTTGACGCGCATCACGGAAGCGTCAATCACTTCCTGCTCAAGCAACGGCGTGGAGGCTTTCAGCATGATGGCGTCGCCATTGTCTGTCACCAGTTCGATGCTGACCTCATCGGCCTGCTCCACCACAACGGACTGTTCACTGGAATAAAAATCGCCATCGCTCATGGAAGCAACGCGGGTTTGCGAGTCTTTCGACCACTCGCCCATCGAATGCGGATGCTTGCGCGCGTATTCCTTCACCGGCGCGGCCACGCGACGATCGGAATTGCCTTCGCGCAGCACCGGGTTGACGGCGCTGCCCAGCACTTTGGCGTAGCGCGCCCTGATTTCCTTTTCCTCCTCATTGGCGGGATCGTCCGGATAAAGCGGAATGTCATAACCTTGTGCGCGCAATTCCTCGATGGCGGCCTGCAACTGCGGCACGGAAGCGCTGATGTTGGGCAGCTTGATGATGTTGGCTTCGGGCTGCTTCACCAGTTCGCCCAGTTCAGCCAGCGCGTCGTGCTGTTTCTGGTCTTCGGTGAGCTTGTCCGGAAAGCTGGCGATGATGCGGCCGGCCAGTGAAATATCGCGGGTTTCCACATTGACACCGGCGGTGCGGGCGAACGCCTGGATGATGGGCAGCAGGGAATACGTGGCGAGCGCGGGCGCTTCGTCGGTTTCGGTGTAAATGATGGTATTGGCCATGAATGTGTCTCGGAATAGTCGCTATGATTGTCGGGCGCAGGCGGGCTGCGAGGGGCGGATTATATTTCAGAACGCTCGGCATCACTAGCAGGCTGGAAATATTTATCCCAGCGCGCATCCAGTTTCAGCAGCGCCTCCCGCAGCGGCCTGGCGTGGTAATGCGCGTCGTCTTCGCGCGCCAGCTCAAGCTCCACCAGCTTGGCCAGCGCATCGCTGATGTCAAAATCCACTTCACAGTCCCACTTTGCCGCCAGCCAGGTTTCGATGCGGCTGTCGAGCTGCGCGCGCGTCATCGCGCCTTCGGTGAGCAGAAAATAGTACGCCAGCAGCGCTTCCTTGGTTTCTTCTTCCTCGGCGTCGTCCGCCAGGCGGTGAAACACGCCGGCATTGTTGTCGAGATTCTTGAAATACAGGTTTTGCGTCAGCACCTGCATGAAGCGGATTTTGCGGTTTTTGAAATTGCTGAACTGTTTCCACAGATAACCGCCCAGCGCCGCCATGCCCGCCAGCAGCGCGGTGGCGGTGGCCTTGTTCAGCTCCACCGGCTCGGCGCTGAGGCCCAGCCAGAATCCGAACAACGAGCCCAGCAGCACCAGCGAGGCGCCCACCTTGGTGGTGAATACAATACCGCCACTGACCACGGCCGGCACGCCAATCAACAGCTTGTCTTTCAGCCGCATGCGCACCGCGGTGTTGGGAAACAACATTTCCAGATCGGCGCGCGGCACGTTCTGGAACAGTTTCAGCAAGGTTGCGCCCGGCTGGCAGCCCGGCAACGCGGCCTTGTCCTGGCGGTAATCGTCACGAAAGCGGATGTACAGCACCACGCGGTCGTAATTGGTGAACGTGATTTCCTTTTTATACAGGCCAAACAGGCTTTTCAGGGTTTCGCTGCGCTGTGACACGCCGCGGCAGAACAGCAGCGCTTCGGCAAAATCGTCGAAATCAACATGCAGGCGGATTTTGAATATCGAGGACTCGCGCATCGCGGTTTGCAAATCCTGCTGACTGATGCGCTCGTAGTTGCCCTTTTGCAGCAACCGTTCCAGCAAAGTAATGAAATCATCCCGCTGCGGCGTTGCGATGCCGGCAGGCGACTTGGTGTCGCTGTCCGGGTCGACCGCGGCGTAGCTGTCCTTGAGCGATTCGACAACGTCATGGAAATCAACGTGGAATACGCCGGCGAGCATGCGGTAAAGCTGGCGAAACGCCTGCTCGCGGCCTTCCAGCCCGCCGTGCCGCAGGCACATTTCGACCATATCGCGTTTGCGAAATGGGATAAATCGATATTGTTTTTCAGCGGTAACGCCAGACATCGCCCTGTGCTCCTTATGGGAAGCGGGCATTATAGGAGATTTTCACTGGCGGGTGAGGCTGTCGCCCGGCAAACGACCGTTCAGCGCATTTAACATTTGTTGGCAAACAACGTATTGCGCGCCACGGTGATATGCGGGATATTGTGCATTCAAATGTTAAAAAATGAAGGAGCTTTACCATGCAGGCCATCATCCAGCAAAAAGGCATCCAGCATAAGCTGAACAATCTGTTTTCGCAGCCGGTTCTGAAATGGTCGGTGCTGACCAGCAGCCTCGCCGGCATAATGGTGTTCACCGGCGTATTCAGTATCTGGATGGTCATTGAAATCCTGGCGGTGCTGACCGATATCAGCTAGGCGCTGCGCCCCATACTCCCTTCAGGCCGCTGCGGTCTATCCCTTTCGGGCTGGCTTGAAACTTTCTGAATCACCCCTACAACTGTGGTGCGCCACCACAGCGTGGCCGCGTTTGGCTCTTTGAAGCCCTGTTTTTTCGAATGAGAATAATCAGGAGGTTTGAATATGTCATCCGCTGAAGCAATAACACTGGGTCCCCGTGAGCACGACAAGCTCGGCATTTACCATGTCGATGTGGTGCGTGAAGGCCGCGTGACCGTGGTTGGCCAGCCCCGCGATATCGAAGATGGCGAAGAAATCATTTTCGACCATGTCGGCATCAAGGCCAGCCGTAAGGGAGAAGAATACACATTCAGCAAGGTTGCCTGAATTGTAATACCGCCATCCTGAAGACAAGGTCTGACGCGGCGACGCAGTGCGCGGCTGCGGTTGCCGGTTCAGACAGCCGGATATCATCCGGCCTTCTTGATGGCGGTTCCTTGAGTCCTCCCCTGTTTACCAGCTGATATAGCTGTAACCCTGCTCCTGCAACTGCATCACGTCATCAACGCCGATCGGCACCACTGTTGCCTGCTCCAGAATATCCTTCTTGGTCCAGCCCAGCGATTTCATGGTATTGCCACAGGCGTGAAGCTGTACGCCATAACTTGCCAGTGAGCGCACCCGTTGCCTCGCCTCAGGTGAAACTGGCCGAAGCGGATGCTTGCCAAACAAGTTCAGGCCGGGGCCGAAAGCAGCGATTACGATTTCAATATCATCGCCATACTCGCGCAACATCTCACCGGCGGAAAACAGGATGTGATTGATGTACTCCGGGTCTGCCTTGTTCAGTTGATAGACAATCCTGTGCCTTGTCACATCCTCGAAATGGGTCTCGGTATGGTGCGCGTAAAGCCCCTTCGCAGGCGCGATAAAAAACATTAAATACACAATATATCTCATTGTTTTATATTTATTTTTTATCATACCTTATTGCTACCTGAAAGAGTTTGACACACGCCCGCCATGTGAGGCCACAGCGACAGATTCATTGTTCAGGGACGCCGCGCCATGCGCTTTATTCCTCTGCCGCCGTTCAGCTTTCATTCAGTCAGGACGCGTTATCCTGCAATCATCGGGCGATGCCCGACAATATCACTTGAACAGGAGAATGATGATGAACATTACCACAAGCCTCAAAACCCTGCCGCTTGTCACTGCCCTGACCATGACCCTGGCGCTGGCTCCGACCGTCTCCCTGGCGGACAAGGAACACGGCCACCATCGCGATGAGTATGCTGAACATAATCACCACAAAAACAAAAAACATCATGGCAAACTGGCAAGCGCCTACCGGCATCATGAGCGCGGCTATAAAAAACATCATGGCCATCACCATGACAGGCATTATGACCGCCGTTATGATCGGCATTATTACGGCCACCCACGCCATGAAGAAGTGGTGGTATATGACTATTACCGGCCACGTCACTTCATCGAACTCGATGATCTGCGTTTCATGATTGGACTGCACACCGGCAATATCGATCTGATTTTCCGGGACTAGGCCATACAGACTGCATACCCCGGCAATCAGTGCAAAACACTATGGAGGAGCTGTGGTTCACGGTGTAAGCTAGGGTTTTGCTCTGATTGCCGGCGCCACCATCAATGAAAACATTTGCCACCTGTCTTGTGCTGAGTCTCTGCCTGATTATCCAGACACCGCTTTTTGCCGCGCATGACGGCATCAGCAAACAGCGCGCCGTTGAAATTGCCGAACGCGCCTTCAGCGGGCGTGTACTGGCAGTCAAGCGCCGCGGCGATGTCTACCGGGTGAAAAAACTTAACGACAAGGGTGTCGTACGCGTCATTGTGATTGACGCGGAAAGTGGCAAAATAGTGTCAAAATAATCCATGCGCATACTGGTCATCGAAGACGAAGTTGAGCTGCAAAACGGCATTCGCGCCCGGCTGGAAAATGAAGGCTACATGGTTGACAGCAGCGGCGATGGCAACGAAGGTTATTTCTTTGCAACCGAATACCCGCTCGACGCCGCCATCGTCGACATTGGCCTGCCCGGCATGTCCGGCATCGACATCATCAAACAACTGCGCGCCGACGGCAGCGCGCTGCCGATTCTGATTCTGACCGCGCGCAGCCGCTGGCAGGAAAAAGTCGAAGGGCTGGAAGCCGGCGCCGACGACTACCTGGTCAAGCCGTTTCAGATGGAAGAACTGCTGGCCAGGCTCAAGGCGCTGCTGCGCCGCGCCGCCGGTTCGCCCAAAAGTGAATTGTGCTGCGGCGGCATCTGCATCAACCCGGCGGCGCAGCAGGTGACGCTCGACGAGGAGCCGGTCGAGGTCACCGCGTATGAATACCGCCTGCTGGAATACCTGATGCGCCACGCCAGCGAAGTGGTTTCCAAAGCCACGCTGGCCGATTACCTGTACCCGCACGACGATGACCGCGACAGCAATGTGATTGAAGTGCTGATCGGCCGCCTGCGCAAAAAACTCGACCCCGACGGCGCGCGCAAACCCATCGAAACCCTGCGCGGGCGCGGTTACCGTTTTACCTTGTGCGACCAATAAAGCTGGCGCCGCCATGTCACTGAACACCCGCATCATCCTCAGCGCCACGCTTGTGCTGGTGATTTTTATCACCCTCACCGCCGCTGCGCTGGAGCGCGCCTTTGTCAGCAGCGCCGAAACCGCCTTGCGCGACAAACTCACCAGTCAGTTGTATGCGCTGATGGCGGCGGCGGAAGTGGATGAGGCCTCCGTCATCATGCCATCGAACGAACTCGACGCCCTGCTCGGCCTGCCCAGCTCCGGCGTGATTGCGATGATTGCTGACCACCAGGGCGACATCGTCTGGCAATCCAGCTCGGCGCTGGGCGCAGCGCAGCCCAAACCGCTATTGCTGGACAGCGGCGAAAAACAGTTCATCAAAACCACTGTCAGCGGCAATGACTATTACCAGCTCGCTTACGGCATCAACTGGTCAACTGACAGCGGCGGGCGAAAGCTGAGCTTCAACATCGCCACCGACCTCGCCTCGTTCAACAAACAGATCGCGCGGTTTCGCCAAACCCTGTGGAGCTGGCTGCTGGCGATGGCGGCGCTGCTGCTGCTCAGTCAGGCGCTGATACTGCGCTGGGGACTGTCGCCCTTGCGCCGTGTCGGCAGGGAGCTGAACCGGATTGAAACCGGCGAACAGGAACAAATCAAACAACATTACCCACAGGAAATCGAACGCCTCACCGAAAATATCAACCTGCTGCTGCAACAGGAGCGCGAACAGAAAACCCGTTACCGCAATGCGCTCGGCGACCTGGCGCACAGCCTGAAAACCCCAGTGGCGGTGATGCAAAGCCATTTGCAATCGGCTGACAAGGATGCTTGTGATGATGGCATGCAACAGCAACTCGCCCGCATGAACGAAATTGTCGAATACCAGTTACAGCGCGCCGCCGCCGGCTCCGCCAGCATCGGCAAGTCGGTGGATGTCAACGCCGTGCTGCAACGCATGACCGGTGCGCTGCAAAAGGTGTATGCCGGCAAGGAAATCACATTGCAAATTGACGCCGAAGACAAGCTGCACTTTCGGGGTGATGAAGGCGACCTGATGGAACTGCTCGGCAACCCGCTGGACAACGCCTTCAAATGGGCCAAGCGGCAAATCGCGCTCAAACTGTATCGCCGTGATGGCAAGCTGCACATCCACATCGCCGACGACGGCCCCGGCATCGCACCCGAACAAATCGAGCTGTTACTGCAACGCGGCAAGCGCGCCGACGAAAACACACCGGGGCATGGCATCGGCCTGTCCATCGTAAAAAGCATTGTTGACGCCTGTAACGGCGAACTCAAAATCCAGCGCAGCCAGCTTGGCGGCGCGGAGATTGTGCTGGTGTTGTGAGGTTTGCTTTGTTCACCGTAAAGGCGCAAAGGGCGCAAAGATTTTTCTTTTTGGTGATTTGTCATTTAGACCGCAGGGAGAAATCTCACAGAACTCAGTCTGTGGCGCGGGATCCCTCGGCTGCGCTCGGGATGACGGAACTGAATACTTGCTCAATGTTCGTAGGAGTGGCTTCAGCCACGAAAACACGATTTCAGATAGCACAGTGTTTATGGAGTGCGCGATTCGTGGCTGAAGCCACTCCTACAGCACATTGAAGACAAACCTCCGCGCCCCGGTGTTGGCTTTAGATACCCCTCCGTGAACTCTGTGTGCTCTGTGGCAAAACCAACCCGTGTTCGTGGCTAAAGCCACTCCTGCCGAAAAAATCTTTGCGCCCTTTGCGCCTTTGCGGTGAAAACACCCACGTTGGCATTACCAAACCCGTTCAGCAATCATTCAGCTACCCCGTGATGTAATGCCTCCATGTTAATGAATAACAGGAGAACATTATGTCAGCCTCAGTCAAAACGCTTATGCTCGCCACGGCGCTCAGCGCGCTGACCCTGCCTGCATTCGCCCAGGACAGCACTGCGCAAACCTCGCGCTCTGTCAGTTACAGCGGCGCTGCAAGCCAGACCCTGCAACAGCGCAGCGAACAGTTGAAACAGGCAACACCTGTTATTGCGCCCAAACCTGCGGCCGGCGCGCGCGTCGAATCCAGTCTGAAGGCGCTGCACATCGCTGGCGGCAGCGCCAACCCGGATTTTTCGATTTATGATGTTTCCACCGAACTGATCAGCGATCTGGATGATGACGGTTTTTATCATCGTTTCAGCGTACGCATCGATGCTGACACCTGGTTTGATTCCGCATGGGTATACGCCCGCCTCTACGTCAGCTACGAAGGCGGTCCCTGGAGCTGGTACGCCACCAGTGACGATTACCACATCAGCGGCGACAGCTCGCTGGACAGCTTTGTGATTGAAACCGAACTCGCTGACGGTTTTCCACCGGGTTATTACGATGTGCGCATTGAACTGTACGATGCTGACTACGGTGACTTCTTGCTCAGCTACGGCCCCTATGATGACAGCTCGCTTGCCGCGCTGCCGCTGGAAGACAGTTACGAAGATGACGGGCGTGGCGTCAGCGTCGGCATTAGCGTGGAAGTCGGCCTGCCACAAACCGAGGTGGTGATTGCCGGTACCGGTGCGTTCGGCTGGTGGCTGCTGTTGCCTTTTGGCGTGTTGCTGGTTCGTCGCATGAGTCGAAAGTGAGCCCAAAATCACTATAGGCGCTGCTGCGCGATTAGGCTAAGATACGCGCCCTTTATCTCACGGGGCACTCCCTGCAGGGCGAAATCAGGTGCAGCACTACATTCCGGGTCAACGCGTTATCTCCGATGCCGAGCTGCAAATGGGCCTGGGCACGGTGCTGTCAGTGGAGCATCGCACCGTCACCGTGCTGTTTCTCGCCACCGGTGACACCCGCACCTATGCCGTGCAAACCGCGCCGCTGACCCGGGTGGCGTTTTCGGTTGGCGACAGCATCAGCACCCATGATGGCGTTACCATCAAGATTACCGAAGTGCAGGAACACGATGGCCTGC
>JALWPK010000198.1 GCA_026995045.1 Gammaproteobacteria bacterium
ATGGGGCCACTGGGGTATATACCTCCAGCAGAAGCTGAGGCAAACTACTACCGGCAACTAAACCGTCAGGCTGCGATGGCAGCTTGACTTAAACAAAACTGCCTCCTCGATACCCGGGGCGGTTCAGTATGGAGATTTAATCTAAGTTAAAAGAAGGGGGTCTTATGTGCCTATGTCACTGACCCTGCTAACGGCAGTTCCCTATACACTGGGTACAGGTTTCGGTACATAAGAGTTCCCCTCATCCCATACTAGGAAAGGTAACAAGAAGTTTCCAATTACTTTTATCTATTAATTATAATCTTTATATAGGATCCTGTTAAAACTGATGCTTTTCAATGCTTTACACGCTCTTTCCACATGAATCAGCTTTGCAGTTTTTATCCCTATGTGATCTTTTTGGTGATACCAAGTGTTCTGGGTGTGGCTGGGTGGCGCTGATACTTTTCTTGCTAGAATACTTAAAGTGAACTGGGCAATCGCCACACTTGTACAAACCAGTATGGCGTTCATGTGAAAAAGTGCTTTTTTATCTAAGCTGGAGGTGAATCACCAACTAGGAACACGAAACTTGGTACACTTGCCGGTAGATGAATGCCTTCCCGTCCACCAACCTGCACGACTGCGCGCTACATTGTCTGTTGCTGAATGATCCGGCTGACAAGGCCGATTGTGTACAACAGTTGGTGGCCTTGTGGCGTCAGCAACAGCTGCAGGCGGTTGATTCTGCGCCTGCACGGCCTTTGCCCATCCCAGGCAGGCCACAACAGCCGGAACTGGTCTCGCCAACGCAGCTGCCCAGGCGCGGTTTCCATACAGCCGAGGGACGGGTGAGGCTGGCGCACGCCATCGCTCATATCGAATTCAACGCCATCAATCTGGCGCTGGATGCGGTGTACCGCTTTCGCGGCATGCCGGCGCAGTATTACACCGACTGGTTGCAGGTGGCAGAAGAAGAAGCGAAGCACTTTGGTTTGCTGAGCCGCTATTTGCAGAATCATGACGCCAGCTATGGCGATTTTCCTGCGCACAACGGCCTGTGGGAAATGGCGCTGAAAACCGATCACGACGTGCTGGTGCGCATGGCGCTGGTGCCGCGCGTGCTGGAAGCGCGCGGGCTGGATGTCACGCCCGGCATGATACGGCGTTTGCAGAGCAGTGGCGATGACGAGCTGATTGCGATTTTGCAGGTCATCTTTGATGAAGAAATCGGTCACGTTAAAATCGGCAGCCAGTGGTTCTACCATGTTTGCCAGCAGCGTGGCCTGAATCCGGCCGATACGTTCGTCAGTCTGTTGCAGCAATACATGACGCAGGGTGTCGCCGGGCCGTTTGAACTGGATGCGCGCCGGGCGGCCGGTTTCACCGAGCAGGAAATGCAGCGCCTTGCACAGCTGGCCGCGAATACCGGCGCCTGAACAGCAATTGAGGGTAATTGTTAATGAGGTTTCAATCGTTCTTTTTTACATGCTTGGGCGTTGCCCTGGCTCAACAGGCGCTGGCGGCCACAGAGGGCTATGAACTGTTCTACCGCGAGGCGGAAAACGGCATCGACCCCTATGTCAGTCGCCTGTCGGTCACCAGTCGTTACCTGCGGATTGACGACATGAGCGAACAACCCGCCAGCGGCTTCATGCTGTTCGACGCCAAAACCCGCACGATTTACAGCGTCAGCCATCAGGATCAGTCGATTCTGGTGATGAAGCATTTTGATTATGACGCGCCCACGCTCAGCGAAAAACTGGTAAATGAAAACCGGGAGATGCAAGACGCGCCAAAAATCGCGGGCAAGCAGGTATTCAACTACCGTGTCAGCTTGCAGGATGATGTGAAAAACGAACTGTGCACCAGTGTGCAGTATGTGCCTGGCCTGCTGCCGGAAGTGGGAAAAATACTGCAAGCCTGGCAGCAGGTGGTGTCCGGCAATCAGGTGAAAATACTGGAGCGCACACCGGAAGAATATCGCACCCCGTGCATGCTCAGTGACCAGGTTTACAATCGCGGCGAGTATTACGCCAAGGGCATCGCCATTCAGGAATGGCACAGCAATGGCAAGCAGCGCGTATTGCAGGACTTCAGTAAAAAACAGTTTGATGACAGTCTGTTTACCCTGCCTGAAAACTATGAACGTTTTACGCTGGACGACACCCGGCCATTGCAATAAACACTTACGCTAACGAACCGTTTATTTCAGCGACGCCAGCAATCGCGTAATGGCGGCGCGGGTATCATCAATCGCGGCGACAATACGGTCGGTGGACTGCTGACTGCTCGCCATCTGCGACCAGTGATCCGCCCACACTGATTTCAGTTTGCCGGCCTGGGCGAGCACGGCATCATCCGTCAGGCTACTGAGGTCGTGTATCAGGCCGACCAGCACCCATCCCTTGCGCGGGCTGGCCTGTTTGTCATTGTCGTAGCGAGCGGTGTAGACCAGCTGTTCCAGCTCCGCCAGCTTCAGCAAAATTTCAAAACTGGCGGTGCGCACATTGCTGTTGTGCTCGGATGCCTCCATGCGCCAGACATTGTAGGAAAACCCGACCAGCGCAAATAGCACGCTGAAAATGACTGTGAGCTGATAGTTTTTGAGTTGTTGCAGCGATTTGGCGTCCATAGGCGTTACCTGTTTTTGTTGCAGCGTGGCGGCTGTCAGGGATGAATGGTTTGCAGCGACAGTTGTTGCAGATCCGTCAGCGCCAGGTAACCTCCGTGATCATACCAGTCGGGCAGCACGATACGTTGCTTGCGTCGGCCGCCCGTCTCGAATGCGTGTACAGCAGGTCGATGAGTATGGCCGTGGATCAGAAAATCAACGCCATGCTGTTGCATCGCCTGTTCCACCGCATGCTGGTTCACGTCCATAATAAACTCATCTTTTTCCGTATTGGCCTGCATGCTGTGCTCGCGCATGGCGCGCGCCATGGCTTCGCGCTCGGCAAGTGGTTTGGCGAGAAATTGCTGTTGCCACTGCGGGTCGCGCACCATCAGGCGAAATTGCTGGTATTCCGCATCATCGGTACACAGGCTGTCGCCGTGCATCAGCAGGATTGGCGCAGCGCCAAAATGGATTACCGCCGGGTCGGCCAGACGGCTGAAGCCGCAACGCTGCGCCAGTCTGTCGCCAACCAGAAAATCCCGGTTGCCGGCCATAAAGAAGAGTTTGACGCCCTGTTGGCTGAGTTGCGCTAGTGCGTCGAAAGCCGGTTGCAGGCCGCTGGCGTCATTGTCATCGCCAATCCAGTATTCGACAAAATCGCCCAGAATATACAGGCGTTCGGCATTGGACGCGATGTCTTCACAGAATCGCTGAAACAGGGCGATGATATCGGGCCGCTGTGGCGACAGATGCAGGTCGGCTATGAACAGCCAGGGCTTCATTACCGCCCGTTTACTCGATTACCGTAATCTTGTTGATAATGACCGGTTCAACAGGCACATCGGCATGGCCGCCATGGTTGCCGGTGGCGACGCCAGCGATTTTGTCGACCACGTCCATGCCTTCAGTCACCTTGCCGAATACGGCATAGCCCCAGCCCTGTGGAGTGGGGGCGGTGTGGTTAAGAAAGCTGTTATCACGGTGATTGATAAAAAACTGCGAGGTTGCCGAGTTGGGGTCATTTGTGCGCGCCATCGCGATGGTTCCGCGGTCATTCGGCAAGCCATTATCCGCTTCAATCTTGATGGGGGCCTTTGCCGGTTTCGGCGTCATTTCGCTGTCGAAGCCGCCACCCTGAATCATGAAGTTGGGAATCACGCGGTGGAAAATCGTGCCGTCATAATAGCCGTCGTTGACGTAGGACAGAAAATTTTCAACGGTGACGGGCGCCTTGTCGGCGTCCAGTTCGACTTCGATGTTGCCGAAGGTGGTTTCGATGAGTACTTTAGACATGTTCATTCCTGTGTTGTGGCGTTGAATGGCGCCCCGAGGAGGATTCGAACCCCCGGCCTTCCCCTTAGGAGGGGGACGCTCTATCCTGCTGAGCTATCGGGGCAAAACGTGGTGACGAATCTGCAATATCCTCTTGCGCGGGGTCGCATGATGGGCGG
>JALWPK010000199.1 GCA_026995045.1 Gammaproteobacteria bacterium
GTTCGTTAACCTTGTCGTTGGCGGACTTGCCGTAATCGCGGGTAATTTCGATGTGCACGTTGTTGGGAATCAGCGTGCCTTTCAGTTCATCCAGCTTGGCGAGAATATCCTGCGACACCTTGACGCCATTTGTGCCTTCTTTTTTGGCGATGGCGACAGTGACCGCCTGCGCCCCCTCCGGCGCGCCTTCGCCGGCATAGGCCTTGCCGGCGTAGAAATTGGAAACGTTTCTGGCTTCTTCCGGCCCGTGAGTGACTTTGGCGACATCACGCACATACACCGGCGCGCCGTTGCGAATCGCAATCACCAGGCGTTCAATATCGCCCTTGGTGCGCAGGAATGAACCGGAATACACCGTAAAGGCGGCGTCCGCCGCTTCCAGTCCACCGACGTTCTTTTCGGAATTGGCGGTGCGGATGGTGTTGGCCACCTGGTTCAGGCTGATGTTGTAGCCCGCCAGACGCTCCGGCATGACTTCGACCCGAATCTGGTCGGAACGGCCGCCAACGACAAAACCCTTGCCGGTGTTGGGCACTTCGCCGATGCGTTGCAATACATCCAGGCCAAGTATGCGCAGAATGCTGTCATCGACCTCGTCCGACCACAGCGTGATGGTGACGGTTGGCACATCGTCAATCGCCACCGGCTTGATCAGCGGCGGCATTACATCCGGCGGCATCTTGTCGACATTGGAGCGGTATTTGTCGCGCACCTTGACGATGGATTCACCCAGATCCTCGCCCACATAGAAGCGCACGGTCACAATCGCCCGGCCGCGCTCGGTGGCGGAATAAACATGACGCACGCCCGGAATCTCGCTCATCAGGCGTTCGAACGGCTCGGTGACCAGACTTTCCACCTGCTCGGCGGAAGCGCCCGGATAGGACAGGAACACGTCAATCATCGGCACGGAAATCTGCGGGTCTTCCTGCCGCGGGGTGAAGTACAGCCCCATCAGACCAATCAACAGGCAGGCGATCAACAGCATCGGGGTGACCGGCGTGTTGATAAATGTTTTGGCGATGTTACCGGCCAGACCCAGGTCGTGTTCTTCGTTTTGCAGTTTTTCTTCAGCCATGTGTCTTTTTTGTTTGAGTTATGCGTCTACAGAAATGCCGCCTGGCGGCATGGCGGCTTGAATCAAGCCTCCCCCCGGATGGTCAAGGCAGCCATCATTTCTTGTCTTTTTCGTTGCCGATCCAGAGCCTTTCGCCCGGCTTCAGGCCGGACAGCACGGTGATGCGGTTTTCATCCAGCTCATCGCCGGTGCGAATCAGGCGCAGTTGCGGCACGTCGTTTTCATCCAGCACCTTGACGGAAGGCAGGCTGCCGCGATAGGAAATGGCCTTTTTGGGAATCACCGGCAACGCCTTGGCGGGCGAACTGACATCGGGCAGCATGACTTCAGCGTACATGCCAGCGCCGCCGGGCACGCCCGCCGGCATGTCAAACTTGACGGTAACGGTATGCTGGCGGTCGTCCGCCACTGGCGAAATCTGGGCGACGCGCACATTGACGCGGGTGTTGCCCACATCCAGCCGCGCCGGCACCACCATGCCTTTCTGCAGCCCCGGCATCAGGCGCGCGGGCACTTCCGCCTGAATGCGCAGGTATTTGTTGTAGGCGAATTTCAGCAGCGGCTGACCCGGTTGCACCGTGTCGCCGACTTCCACCAGTTTTTTGGTAATCACGCCATCGAACGGCGCCACCGCCTTGGTGTCGCGCAGCTTGGCGTCAATTTCGCGCAAGCCGGATTCGGCCGCCGCCACCTGGGCGCGCGCCACTTCCACCGCCGAGCCCTGCGCCGCCAGATCGGCCTGACGCTCCAAGCCTTTTTTGTTGTTGCTGAAATCCATGTCGTTGAACATGCCGTCGAACATGGCGGGGAATCCCATGCCGGCCATCGGGCGCGGGTTGTAGACACGCGGATTCCACAATTCGCGGTTGTATTGCACCTGCGCGTTTTGCAGGTTGGTGTAGGCTTTTTCGAGCTGCGCCTGCGCGGCCTGTTTCTTCGCCTGCAATTCATCGTCGTCGATGGTCAGCAGAATGGTGCCCGCCTTGAACTCATCGCCTTCATCGCCGGCGATGGATTCCACCCGCCCGGGAATTTGCGCCGACAGCGTGACTTCTTTCAACGGAATCACAGTGCCGCCGAGGATGACATAGCCGCCGTGCGGCGCCACACCGACCGGCACGATTTCGGCGTGCGCTGCGGCGGAGAGAAAACCCATCAGAAAGCACAGAAGTTTTATACGTTGTTTTGTAGACATGCCTGAAATTACCCTAGCGGTTTACCCAATCGGTTGCCCCAATCGAATATGAACAAAGTGACGGTTACAAGCGCCAATGCTGGCGCGGGAATTTCAAAGAATGCCTTGCAGACCAATAAATTGCAAGGCATTTGCTGAGATGCAGCTTCACTATGGGAAGTAAGTGCGCGATAAATAATGGTTCATCCGGGATGGATAAAACCTTTCGCTACCCCGCAACCTGCATGCTTTCACAAATAGATAGGATAAGCCTATGATTACTATACAATTAGAGATATGCCGATTTGTCAGGCAACATACCCGTCAGTCAGAACCTAGACTTTTGGCTAGAATTTGACCTGCAAAAGATAACCGCCCCCGGTTTCAGATACGCTCCCAGCTGTAACTCATTACCTTGGCCAGTGCATCTTCACCGGCAATGACCATCAACAAACGATCCAGCCCGACGGCGACGCCTGCGCAATCCGGCATGCCATGATCCAGCGCCTGCAGAATCAGACGGTCATATTGCACCAGCGGTTTGCCTATGATGTGTCGTTTGTTGTTATCCAGTTCGAAACGCTGTCGCTGCTCGCCGTAATCGAGCAATTCATCATAGCCATTGGCCAGTTCCAGCTTGCCGAGATAACATTCGAAGCGGCGCGCAACCATCTCACCCTGCTCGTTCGCCGCCAGCTTTGCCATCGCGCATTGCGACTCCGGATAGTCGTAGATGGTCGTCAGCTGGCCATCGGGCAGACTGTCCACAACCACCGTGCTCATCAACCAGTCGAGCCAGTCATTTTTTTCCAGCGTGGCCTTGAGGCCCGTGGCGTTCGCCTCGCTCATGCCGGCGGGAATGTCGAACTGGTAATGTCGGGCAAAATCAGCCAGTTGTTCGATGGCGCATTGATGCGGGTTGAGTCCGGTAACATCGAAAAACAGCTGTTGATAGCTTATTCGCCGGGTTGGCGCCGGAGGCTTTCCAAGACTGCCAAGGACGTGCTGAATCAAGGCCTCCACTTCATCCATCAGCTGTTCCAGGCTGAAGCCCACCCGATACCATTCAAGCATGGTGAACTCGGGGTTATGATGCGGCCCGGACTCACCCATGCGAAAACTTTTGCAAATCTGGAACACCGAGCAGCGATGCTCGCTGACAAAGCGCTTCATACAGTATTCCGGCGACGTATTGAGATAAAAAGGCTTGTCACCGTCGAGCACGCGAATGCTGTCCAGATGCGGATCGGTGGCCGCCGCCGAGGCAATCAGCGGGGTTTCAAGTTCGAGCACATCGCGCGTATCAAAAAAAGCCCGGACAGCTTGCAGCATCCGGGCTCTTTTGCGTATCAGATCCAGCGTCGCCGAGGTGCGCCAGGATGGATTCATAGACCTGCTCCGTCAGGCGCGTGAAACATATTCGCCTGTGCGCGTGTCGATTTTAAGGATGTCGCCTTCTTCAATGAACAACGGCACCTTGACTTCGGCGCCCGTTTCCAGTGTTGCCGGTTTGGAACCGCCCTGCGCGGTGTCGCCCTTGAGGCCAGGGTCGGTCTGGGTGACCGCCAGTTCGACGAAATTGGGCGGCGTAATCGCCAGCGGCTGTCCGTTCCACAGCGTCATGATACAGGCTTCCTGGCCTTTCAGCCATTTGGCGGCGTCGCCGGTGGCGGTGGCGCTGGCGGCGTGCTGCTCGTAGGTATCGGGCTCCATGAAATGCCAGAACTCGCCGTCGCTGTACAAAAACTCCACGTTGCGGTCTTCAACGTCCGCCGCTTCCACCGACTCGGTGGTTTTGAAGGTTTTTTCCAGCGTGCGGCCGGTGCGCAGGTTTTTCGCCTTGATGCGATTGAAGGCCTGTCCCTTGCCCGGTTTCACCAGAATGTTTTCGGTGATGGAGCAGGGATCGCCATCCAACATGATTTTGAGGCCGTTTTTGAATTCGTTGGTATTGTAGGTTGCCATATTTGGTAAGCTCGTTATTCGTAATCAATATTGACTGTGCGCCGGATCGCCGACTTTGCCAATTGCGGCGCAATCTTACCCTGAAACCCTGACCAGTTCACCGTTTATGTCCGCCTGCTCGTCCAATTCACGTCTTGCTGTCAGCCCCGGCCAAAACCGTCCGCACTGGAAACGCCAGTTGCAGCATGCGGTCAGCAACAGCCATGAACTGCTGCGCCGGCTCGGGCTCGAACATTTAAGCGACCGCATCGAACACGGCAGCCCGTTCCCGCTGCGCGCGCCGCAGGCGTATCTGGACAAAATCCGTTACGGTGATGAAAACGACCCGCTGCTGTTGCAGATTTTGCCGCAACTGCAGGAAAACCGGAGCAGCGGCAAACAGGATCCGGTGCAGGACTTGCGCTTCATGCCCGCCCCGGGGCTGCTGCACAAATATCACGGACGCGCCTTGCTGATCGCCACCGGCGCCTGCGCGGTGCATTGCCGTTACTGCTTTCGCCGCCACTATCCCTACGCCGACGCCGGCCTGAGCGCGCGGCAACTGGACGAAAGCCTCGCCTGGCTGCAACAGCAGCCCGACATCGATGAGGCGATACTCAGCGGTGGCGACCCGTTGGCGCTGGATGACGAACGCCTGTTTGCGCTGATCGCCAAACTGGAATCGCTGCCGCAGCTGCGCTACCTGCGCATTCACACGCGACTGCCGGTGGTGTTGCCGGACAGAATCACACCCGCATTTATCGACAGCCTCGCCGCCAGCCGGTTTCGCACCACTGTTGTCATCCACTGCAACCATGCCAATGAAATTGCGGATAATGAAGCGCGCGTGCTGAACCAGTTGCACCAGGCCGGCGTCACCCTGCTGAACCAGAGCGTATTGCTGAAAGGCGTTAACGATGACGCCGATACACTGGCGCATCTGAGCAAAAAATTGCACGACTGCAAGGTGCTGCCGTATTATCTTCACTGCCTCGACCCGGTGCAGGGCGGTATGCATTTTGAAGTCGACGAGACAGACGCTGTCCGCATCATGGCGCAACTGCGCGCTCGCCTGCCGGGCTATTTGCTGCCCCGGCTGGTAAGGGAAATTCCGGATTCCGATTCGAAAACAGCAATTTCCGTTATCTAGGCTACACTCTTTCTATTAGCGTCAACAACAAAGCCGGGGGTGTATGTTGTTGTTTTATCAATAATAATAACGCCGGTATCTGATATAAAAGTATTATTGGGGATTGACCTGAAGGATGAAACTACACATACCAGAGCGCATTACGCCGGGCAAAGATGCGTTTTCCAGCCAGCCTCGGAAAGTCAAAAAATGGCTGGCCGACCTGCCACACGCCAATATGGGCGAACTGACGCGCCAGATCTTTTCCGGCTTGCGCGAACTCAACCGGCAACACATGCCTGGCAAACAGCGCCTGGAAGTGATGGAAATGCTGCGCGAACCCGGTCGGGAAATTTTCGATTACCTGAAAAAATATTTCATCAACCGCACCCTGCCGCTGCCTGAAAAAAGCCGCAAAATCATTAATCTTAACCTGTCGCTGTTGCAGGAAATGGCGAGCGGCTACAAGGCCATCGTGTTCGACGCCGCCAACGAACTCGACAAAAAAATCGATAAAAAAAACCTGGCCATTGCTATTCTGCGCGCGCTTCGATACCAGTCCGAACTGTTATTGCGCGCCTCTGAAATCTACGCAGAAACGCCAAAGGGCGTATGGCGCGATATCCATCAAATGTACACCTACGCTGAAAACCAGGAACTGCACAGCATGACGCTGGATGACAGGGAACATCCGGATGGCAAGGCGCGCATTGAAGATTATTACAAACAGATTCTGTTGTTTTCACTGGCGCGTCCGATAGCGCTGCGCCAAAGCGACAGCGAAAGGCTTTACCACAAACTGAATGACTGGGCCTCGCTGGCCAAACTTGGCGCCAAGCCGATGCAGGCGCATATTGACCGTTTTTTCTGCGCCAACATCGATGAAGACAAACCGCCTTCCTATCTGCGGCAGGAAAACTGCGGCGAAGGCAAACGCGTTCAGATACTGGACACATCCGAACTGGTCGACATTATCCGCAAGGAAATCAGCAAGGCGGACGCCAGCATCAACAAGATTACTGTCGGCGACGAAATGTCTGCCGACACCCTAAAAGTGCTCGCTATGTCATGGGGCGTTTGCGCCAAACGCCGTTTCTCCCGCGCTGACAAGCACGGGCATATAGCCGCTGCAATCGGTCTGCGCCGCGCCGCCGAGGCGATCCGGCGGGAAACCGCCACGCCGCCACAGGAAGAAATTCAGCCGCGGCATAAAATCAACGACCCCGGCCTGTCGCTGGAAGCGATTCCGGCGCTGGGTGATGATGACGCCTACCTGACCCATACCGAACTGGGCAATAACGAAGAAAACCCCTGGGACATGGTCGCCAGCGGCAAATCGCTGACAGACGCCTACGACCGGGAACGCAAACTGCTGGAAGCAGAAAAGCTCAAGCTGAAAAAAGAAGACCCGGATTTACACTGGCAAGTGGTCAATGTCAGCGCTGGCGGCTATTGCCTGCGCTGGAATTCCGATACCACTTCCCGGGCGCAGATCGGTGAGTTGATAGCCCTGCGCGAGCAGGAGCCGAACGGCAACTATCAGTGGCGCATCGGCGTGATACGCTGGATGCAGTTTACGCGTGAACACGGTCTTGAAATAGGCGTACAGGTCTTGTCCCCCAAGGTTATCGCCGCCACCATCCGCCGCAGCAAACGTCCGCAGGAGGAACCCTTCGATGCATTGATGCTACCGGGCATCCGCCCTATCAAACAACCTCCGTCAGTGCTGGCGCCCGCGCATGCTTTCAAACCGGGCGACAAACTGACGGTCAACGTATTTGAACAGGACATGGACATCATGCTGGATGAAGTCAAGGAACATACTGGCTCCTTTACCCAGTTCCAGTTTGTCAATGTCGATGAGGCAAAACGCAAAAAACAGTCGGACAGAAAAAAACCGTCGGCCGGCGGCCAGGATGAGTTTGATGAAATCTGGTCATCACTGTAACAGCAAAACACGCAGACACACTAAAAAACAGGATTTGATGGTTACAGCACGTGGAAGATAAAACAATCAATCTGATTATTCTCGATGATTCATTCGACACTGAGGAAAAAATTGTCAGCACGCTGCGAACGCAGGGTTATGCAGCCCATTCCAGCCGTGTCGAAGACGACGAGGATTTGCTCAGCGCCATCAAGGACAAGGCGCCGGACATCGTCATCTACACCAACGGCATGGAGCTGATTTCGCTGGACGAAACCCGCAGATGCATCGACCAGGCAATGAACAAGGCGCCTGTGCCGCTGATTGCCGTTGACCGCGAGGCAAACGCATCCAGCGTGGTCGACGCCATGCACAAGGGCGCCAGTGATTTGAGTAGTTATGACAATATGGGTCACCTGATGCTGGTGATCAAACGCGAAGTCACCGCTTATCGGAACTGGCTGAAAACCTTCAAGCTGCAAACCGCCCTGGACGAATCGGAAAAACGCTGCGCCTCGCTGCTTGACAGCTCCCGCGACGCCATCGCCTATGTTCACGAGGGCATGCACATTTACTCCAATGCGTCCTATCTGGAGCTGTTTGGACTGCAGGAATCGGACGAGCTGGAAGGTATGCCAATACTGGACATGGTGGCGCAGAGCGACCGGGACAGCTTCAAAGCCAGTCTGCGTGATTTCATGTCAGGCAAGGCCAGTGACGAAAGCGAAACGCTTAAGCTGGTAAAACCGGATGGCTCCGAGTTTGACGGCAAAATTGAATTCTCGCCCGCCAGCATCGATGGCGAGCCCTGTGTGCAAATTATTATCCGGCAGCAAACGGCTGACTTGAAAGAGCTTGAGCGCAAGCTCAAACTGCTCAGCCAGAAGGATCAGCTCACCGGCCTGTTCAATCGGCAATACTGTCTGGAACAGCTGGAAAACACCATTGTTGAGTGTGAACAAAATGACTCACAAGCCGCACTGCTGGAAATTCAGATAGACAACTTCGACAACATCAAAAACCAGCTTGGCGTATTCGGCGCCGACAAGTTTTTGATTGAAATTGCCAACACCTTGAATGACGCTACCGAAGGTAATGACGTTCTGTCACGCTATATGTATTCAAGCTTTACCATCATCATCAAGGACAAGGATGAGGCGGCGGTAGGCGCTTACGCCAAAAATATCCAGAAGATTATCAACGATATGGTGGCGACCATCGACGACAAGGATATCAACACCACCTGCTGCATCGGCATCGCCATGATTGACAAGAATTCGCCAGACTGCAATGAAATACTGGCGCGCGCCGAAAAAGCCATGCAGGAAGCCACGGAACAAGGCAATGGTCAAATCAAGTTGTATATACCGCAAAAAGGCGAGCTTACACGCCACGAAGTAGAAACCAAATTCAAGGAACAACTCACAGCCGCACTGAAGGATGACAAGTTTGTGCTGCATTACCAACCCATCGTCAGCCTGCACGGCGACACGGAAGAACGCTATGAAGTCTTTGTTCGCATGATTGATCAGGAGTCCGGCGAACTCATCATGCCACAAAACTTTCTGCCGGCAGCGGAGCGCATTGGCATGTCCATCGCGGTCGACCGGTGGGTGCTGTATAAAACCATCACCGTGCTGACTGAACGCATCAAGGCGGGCAAGAAAACGCACTTTTTCCTGAAGCTTTCAGCTTCCTCTCTTAAGGATGAGACGCTGATTGACTGGTTGGCGTTCCAGATCAAGGAAAAAGGCATCCCGGCGAACAGCCTGATTTTTGTGGTCAAGGAAAACATCGCTGTAACCAACCTCAAACAATCAAAAGACCTGGCTGGCAAGTTGCGCAAAATCAACTGCGGGTTTGTACTGGATGACTTTGGCACCGGCACCAACCCGTTCCAGTTATTGCAACATATTGATGTGGATTACGTTCGCATGGAACGCTCGTTTATGGAAAACCTGTCCGAAAGCCCGCAGAACCAGGAAGCCATACAAAAAATTGCCGAACGCACAGCGGAAATGGGTAAACTGTCCATCGCCCAGTTTGTGCCCGACGCCACCAGCCTGTCGATTCTGTGGAGCATGGGCGTCAACTTTATCCAGGGTTACTTCCTGCATGAGCCCACTGCAGAGCTGAATTATGATTTCACTGAAATGACCGGATGACAAGCAGCCTCCATGAGTAACACTCCCCCGGATAGCAAGCTTCCGGCAACCGCCAGTAAAGATGACCATGATGTTATCTACACGCTTCGCACCGCGCACCAGAACCAGACCCAGCTGGTTATCATGGCGGACAAGAAAGCGCACATTCTTATTGGTGTGATTTCCGTCATCCTCACGATTCTGTTCACCAAGTTTGATCTCCAGTCCGACCTGCGCGCCAGTTTCATCCTTCCTTTTGCCGTGTTCCTGCTGCTGGAAGTTATTGCAGTGGTGCTGGCGCTGCTGGTCATTATTCCCAGCACCAAACGGTTCAACACGCCACCCGATATCGAGAACATGGCCAATCCGCTGTTTTTCGGTTTTTTCACCAACTATCCGCAAGAGGAATATGTCGACTTCCTGTTAAAACGGGTGGATGATAATGATGCTGCGCGCCGCGCGCTTGTCACCGATCTGTACCAAATTGGCTGCATCCTGAAGAAAAAATACCGCCTGCTGCGCTATTCCTACCTGTCCGCCACGATTGGCATACTTGTCCCGCTGCTCACCGGACTGGTCATCAGTTTTACCCCCTGAACCCGCTGCTGCTGGCAGCCAACTGCTCACCGTTAAAGAATAATCTGACTCAGCCGTTAACTGTAGCGAGGGGTTGGTTCTTAAACCCAACAACCGCGAGGACAATGACATGAAACCGAAAAACCGCCTGATGCGGCTGCTCTGCTTATTGCTTGCGCTTGGATGGGCAGGGCTGCCGGCAAGTGGTTACAGCGATGACAGTGAGAAAACCACGGCGCAAGTCGATAGCGATGACTCTGACCGGGGGTGCAGCCCGGTTGTCAATCAGATAACCTGGTAAAACCGCACGCCGCCGCGTTGTGTTCTTCTCACAGCCGCGGCGGTTTTCTGTCAGCCTTCAATTTCCAGCCGATCCACCTTGCGATAACCGTTCGGCAGTTTCAAACCGCGGCGGCCACGCTCACCGAGATATTTTTCCAGCTCAGCCGGTTTCATCACCTTGTATTTTTTGCCGCTGTGCACCACCAGTTTCTGTTTCTCGCCAATCACGGCAACAGCGGTGACTTCTTCCTCGCCAGCCTTGAGCAGTTTTGACGGTACGTTGATGATTTTGTTGCCCTTGCCGCGCGCCATTTGCGGCAGTTGCGCCACCGGCGTCACCAGCATGTGACCGGCGGAACTGACAGCGACGATGTTGTCATGCTTCACATCGAACACTTTTGCAGACTGCAGGGCGCGGCTGGCCTTGCCGACATTGAGCACCGCCTTGCCGGATTTGGTGCGCGCGTGCATGTCGCCCAGCTTGCAGACAAAACCGTAGCCCAGGTTGCTGCACAACAGAACATAGTCGTTGACATCGCCAATCATGGCGCTGACAAAGCTGGCGCCCGACGGCGGCGTGAAATAACTGGTCAACGGCTCGCCCTGGCCACGCGCCGATGGCAGCTTGTGCGCCGGCAGCGTATAGGCGCGACCGGTGCTGTCCATGAACACCGCCATCTGGTTGCTCTTGCCGGTTGCGGCGTGCTGGTAGCCATCACCGGATTTGTAATTGAGTTTGGCGGCGTCAATGTCGTGCCCCTTGGCGGCGCGCACCCAGCCTTTCTTCGACAGCACCACGGTAATCGCTTCACTTGAAATCAGCGCGGTTTCATCCATCGCCTGCGCCGCTTCACGCTCGACAATGGGTGAGCGGCGATCATCGCCAAAGGTTTCGGCGTCGGCGATGATTTCTTTTTTGATCAGGGTTTTGAGGCGTTTGGCCGAGCCCAGAATCTTGTCGAGCTGATCGCGTTCAGCCGCCAGTTCTTCCTGCTCGCCGCGGATTTTCATTTCTTCGAGTTTGGCCAGATGGCGCAGTTTCAATTCCAGAATCGCCTCGGCCTGCTCGTCAGTAATCTTGAATCGCTTCATCAGCACCGGCTTGGGCTTGTCGTGCTCGCGAATGATAGCGATGACTTCGTCGATGTTAAGAAACGCAATCAACAGGCCTTCAAGAATATGCAGCCGCTTGTTGACCTTGTCCAGCCGCCATTGCAGGCGGCGGCGCACGGTGACAGTGCGGAACTTGAGCCACTCGTCCAGCAGTTGCAGCAGATTTTTCACCTGCGGCCGGCCGTTGATGCCAATCATGTTGAGATTGACGCGGTAGGAACTTTCCAGGTCGGTGGTGGCGAACAGATGCTGCATCAATTCATCAGCGTTGACGCGGTTGGAGCGTGGCGCGATGACCAGACGGGTCGGGTTTTCGTGATCGGATTCATCGCGCAGGTCTTCCACCATCGGCAGCTTTTTCGCGGTCATCTGCTGCGCGATCTGCTCCAGCACCTTGTTGCCGGACACCTTGTAAGGCAAGGCGGTGATAATAATGTCGCCGCCTTCTTTTTCGTATGTGGCGCGCTGGCGAATGCTGCCGTGACCGCTGCGGTACATCTCGATGATTTCCTGTTTCGGCGTGATGATTTCCGCCTCGGTCGGATAATCCGGCCCCTGAATGTGTTCGCACAATTCTTCCAGCGTCGATTTGGGTTTTTCCAGCAAACGCACGCAGGCGCTGGCGACTTCTTTCAGGTTGTGCGGCGGAATGTCGGTGGCCATGCCAACAGCGATGCCGCTGCCACCATTGAGCAACACATTGGGCAAGCGCGCCGGCAGGGTGTGCGGCTCCTGCAAGGAGCCATCGAAATTGGGCGTCCATTCCACCGTGCCCTGCCCCAGTTCGCTGAGCAGCACCTCGGCATACTTCGCCAGTTTCGATTCGGTGTAACGCATCGCGGCGAACGATTTGGGATCATCCGACGAGCCCCAGTTGCCCTGCCCGTCGACCAGCGGGTAACGGTAGGAAAACGGTTGCGCCATCAATACCATCGCTTCATAACAGGCGCTGTCGCCGTGCGGATGGTATTTGCCCAGCACATCCCCCACCGTGCGCGCCGATTTTTTGTGCTTGGAGCCGGCGTTCAGCCCCAGCTCCGACATGGCATAGACAATACGCCGCTGCACCGGCTTGAGGCCATCGCCAATAAACGGCAGGGCGCGGTCGAGAATCACATACATGGAATAATCCAGATACGCTTTCTCGGTAAACTCGAACAGCGGTTGTTCTTCTATGCCTTCAAGATCGATTTCGGTTTGGTCACCCATGTTTTTATCCAGGTTGTTTGTTGTTCACCACAGAGGCGCGGAGACACAGAGAAGTTTATTACGGTTTTGGCGTCAACCGCTTCTGTGTTTGGCGCTATGACAGATTAAATCGCAACGGACTGAACAACACCGTCATACCATTCGCGTTTATTTGCGTGCATTCGCGGAAAATTTATATTTCCTCTGTGTCTCCGCGCCTCTGTGGTGAAACCTCACACTTCCGCCAGGTCGCCCTTCTTTTCCAGCCAGGCCTTGCGGTCGGCGGCGCGTTTTTTGGCCAGCAGCATGTCGAGGATGCGGTTGCTGCTGTCGCCCTTGCCAATCACCAGCCGCACCAGGCGGCGGGTGTCAGGCGACAGGGTGGTGACGCGCAGCTGCATCGGATTCATTTCACCCAGCCCCTTGAAGCGGGTGACGCTGACCTTGCCGCGGATTTTTTCGGCGGCGATGCGGTCCAGAATGCCCTGCTTTTCCGACTCGTCCAGCGCATAGAACACCTGCTTGCCGACATCGATGCGAAACAGCGGCGGCATCGCCACATACACATGCCCGGCTTCCACCAGCGGGCGGAAGTGGCGCAGAAACAGCGCGCATAATAATGTGGCGATGTGATAACCGTCGGAATCGGCGTCGGCCAGAATACACACCTTGCCGTAACGCAGGTTTTTCAGATCGCTGGAGCCGGGCTCCACGCCCAGCGCAATCGAGATGTCGTGCACTTCCTGCGAAGCCAGCACCTGGTCGGCGTCGACTTCCCAGGTGTTCAGAATTTTGCCGCGCAGCGGCATGATGGCCTGAAACTCGCGGTCGCGCGCCTGCTTGGCGGAGCCGCCGGCGGAATCGCCTTCCACCAGAAACAGTTCGGTATGCGCGCTATCCTGTGAAGAACAGTCCGCCAGCTTGCCGGGCAGCGCCGGACCGGCCGCCACCTTTTTCCGCACCACTTTTTTGCCGGCGCGCAAACGCTGCTGGGCTTTTTCAATCGCCAGCATGGCGATGGTTTCGCCGGCTTCAACGTGCTGGTTGAGCCACAGGCTGAAGGCGTCTTTCACCACGCCGGAAACAAAGGCGGCGCATTCGCGCGACGACAGCCGCTCCTTGGTCTGACCGGAAAACTGCGGGTCTTCCAGTTTCACCGACAGCACATAGGCGACGCGCTCCCACACATCTTCGGGGCTGATTTTGACGCCGCGCGGCAGCAGCGAGCGAAACTCGCAAAACTCGCGCAGCGCTTCGGTCAGGCCGGTTCGCAAGCCGTTCACATGGGTGCCGCCCTGCGCGGTGGGAATCAGGTTGACGTAGGATTCGGTGAGCACCTCGCCGCTGCCGGTTACCCAGCTCAGCGCCCAGTCCACCGCTTCGTGCTCGGCGGTCATGCTGCCGGTGAACGGCTCCTGCGGCACGATTTCGGCATCGACCAGATACTCACCCAGATAGTCCTGCAAGCCGCCTTCGTACAACCAGCTTTGTTTTTCACCGCTTTTTTCATCCACGAACTCGACTTTCAGGCCGGGGCACAACACCGCCTTGGCGCGCAGCACATGCTTGAGCCGCGGCACGGAAAAATTTACTGAATCAAAATATTTTTTGTCCGGCCAGAAACGAATGCGGGTGCCGGTGTTGCGTTTGCCGACTGTGCCGGTTTTTTTCAGCTTGCTGGCGCGCGCGCCTTTTTTGAAGGCCATGGCGTAAACATTGCCTTCGCGTTTGACCTCCACTTCCAGCCGGGTCGACAGCGCGTTCACCACCGACACGCCAACGCCGTGCAGGCCGCCGGAAAACTGGTAGTTTTTACCGGAAAACTTGCCGCCGGCGTGCAGCCGGGTGAGTATCACCTCCACCCCCGGCAGTTTTTCTTCCGGATGCTTGTCCACCGGCATGCCGCGACCGTCATCCTGCACCGACAGCGAACCGTCCTTGTGCAGAATCACTTCGATGGATTTGGCGTGTCCGGCAATGGCTTCGTCGACGCTGTTGTCGATAACTTCCTGCGCCAGATGGTTGGGACGGCTGGTGTCGGTGTACATCCCCGGCCGTTTTTGCACCGGCTCAAGACCGGTCAGTACTTCAATCGCCGAGGCGTCGTAGGCGCTCATTCAGCTGGTTTCCTGCTATTTATCATCATCATTATGCGGCGAATGATACAGCCTGATGGGTTGTGGCACCAGTGGCGCGCGGGGTTGTTTTTTTCACCACAGAGACACGGAGGCGCGGAGATTCTTTCTGCAGGAGTGGCTTCAGCCACGAACGTGATATCCACAAACACTGTACCTGTTGAAATCGCATATTCGCGACTGAAGTCGCTCCTACGTTACATTGGGATACAATGTTATTCCATTTGCACAGACTATTACCGTAATCATCTGTGTTCATCTGTGGATAAACCTTTGTGTCTCCGCGCCTTGTATGTTACCCCCACATGTTATTTCATATAGTTTTGGCATGGTAGGCCGATTGCGCCCAGGGCAACAACCCGTCGCGGAGCCAGGGTCGCCATGCCATTCTCTGTTTACCC
>JALWPK010000200.1 GCA_026995045.1 Gammaproteobacteria bacterium
ACGCTGTGTAGAGTAGGCATTTGCAACCTCCAGTAAGGGATTTCTTGGGGGATACCATAAGCGTGAAAACCCATCAAAGAACAGTCTTTATGCTATACTAATTCAGTCAGATTGCCGTAAAAAAAAACGCCGGGGTGCTGGCACACTCCCGGCAATAATTCACGCGATCAGGGCGCGTGATGCTGTGGTGTATCTTACCATAAAGTCAAAGCGCCCGATTTTTCGGGCGTTTTTTGTGTCTAAAGGGAGCGACCTTTGAAGACAATTCTTGATGCCTTTGCAGACGAAATCAAACAAGCATTTGCATCTACGACCCCTTTTAACCCCGAGGAGCAGCTCAAAGCGCCTCTCATGAAATTGCTTCAGCAGGTGGGAACATCTTTTTCCCTGTCGGTACAGGCTGTGCCAGAAGTTCAAGTCAGCCTGTTGCGTGTTCGCCCCGATTTTGGTGTTTTGGTTGGGGGGCTGTTGAATGGGCACATAGAATTGAAAGCGCCTGGTAAAGGGGCGGATCCGACCAAGTTTCGAGGACATGATCGGGCGCAGTGGCGCAAGTTGCAAAACCTTCCCAACCTGATTTACACGGATGGCAATGCCTGGGCGTTGTATCGCAACGGAAAGCGCCAAAGTCCAATTGTGCGCTTTTCCGGGGATATAACTACGGATGGGAAATTGGCGGTTGATCAACATGCCGCCAAGGAATTAGAAAAGATTTTTCAGGATTTCTTGCGCTGGCAGCCGATAGCTCCCAAAACGTCCCGGGCTTTGGCAAAACTTCTGGCGCCGCTGTGTCGGCTGTTACGGGATGATGTGCTCGCAGCCTTATCTGACCCGCACTCTAATCTCTCGCTTTTGGCAGCCGATTGGCGCACATATCTGTTTCCCGATGCTGACGACCATCAGTTTGCCGATGCGTATGCCCAAACGCTGACCTATGCTTTACTGCTGGCGCGGTTGTCTGATGTGCAGGTTGCATCCATTTCCGACGCGGTCAGCGCAATTCGCAAGGGACACCAATTGCTTGCTGATGCGCTCAACATTCTGACCGACCCGAAAGCCCGTCAGGAAATCAAAACGCCCGTTGATTTGTTGGAGCGCGTCATTATGGCAGTGAACCCAGCGACGCTGACGCGCAAGAAAAAAGACCCCTGGCTCTATTTTTACGAAGCTTTTCTGGCGGAATATGCCCCAAAAATGCGCAAAGACATGGGGGTGTATTACACGCCTGTCGAGGTAGTCCAAGCCCAGGTTCGCCTGGTTGCGGAGCTGCTAGAAAAACATTTTGACAAACCATTTTCTTTTGTTGATAAAGATGTGCTTACGCTGGACCCAGCAGCCGGTACAGGGACGTATATCCTTGCGGCGTTGGAACATGGCTTGGAGCAGGTGTCGAAAAACCGGGGCGCGGGGATGCGCGCCAATGCCGCCACGCGCGCCGCCCAAAACCTATATGCCTTTGAATTACTGGTTGGACCTTATACGGTGGCACATCTGCGCTTGACCCGGCAAATTCAATCGGCTGGCGGCAGCCTGCCTCCCGATGGCGTTCATATTTACCTGACTGATACGTTGGAATCGCCCAATGTGCCGCCGCCTCAATTCCCGTTTACCTACAAAACCCTGGCGGAAGAACATCAACGCGCCCAAAAAGTCAAGGCGGATGTCCCTGTGTTGGTTTGCATAGGCAACCCGCCTTACGACCGCCAGCAAATCAGCCTGGACGAGCAAGGTAGCGTCAAGCGCAAAGGGGGCTGGGTTCGTTATGGCGATGAACACAACAACACACCCCCGTTGCTGGATGACTTCCTAAAACCATTGAACGCGCTGGGGCTGGGAGTACACGCCAAAAATCTATATAACGACTATGTGTACTTTTGGCGTTGGGCGTTGTGGAAGGTGTTGGAAAGCAAAGACGGTGGGGGCATCATTAGTTTTATTACGGCGTCGTCGTATTTGCGCGGGCCGGGATTTAGCGGGATGCGCGAGATGATGCGCCGTTTGTTCGACGATCTCTGGATTATTGACCTGGAGGGCGACAACCTCGGGGCGCGCAAAACGGAAAATGTCTTTGCCATTCGTTCGCCGGTAGCGATTGCCATCGGGGTTCGCTATGGCAAATCGCAGCCCGACCAGCCCGCAAACGTCCACTATGCACGCATCAGCGGGACGCGAGCGCAGAAATTAGAGACTCTGTCCAGAGTAAACACCTTCGCGGATTTGACATGGCGTCCCTGTCTTTCCGACTGGCACGCTCCCTTCCTGCCAACCAGCGATAAACCTTACTGGGATTGGCCTTTGCTGACCGATATTTTCCCCTGGCAGGAAAACGGCGTGCAATTTAAGCGCACTTGGCCGATTGCAGAGGACAAGGACGTACTTCAGAAACGTTGGGAGAGATTGCTACAAGCCAAACTCCCCGATAAAAAGAATTTGTTGCGCGAGACCGGGGCGCGCAAAGTAAACAAATCTTACATAGACCCTTTTGATGCTGCCAAAAAACTGCCCGCTATAGCGTCTCTTCCTCCAGGGACACGACCAAACCACATATACCGTTATGCCTACCGTAGCTTTGACCGTCAGTGGGCTTTGTTAGATGCCCGCTTGTGCGATCGCCCGCGCCCTGCGCTGCTGCGCGCCCACAGCGACCAGCAGATTTACCTGACGAGCCTGTTGACCAATGTGCTTGGAGAAGGACCAGCAGCAGTAGCCACTTCGCTTATTCCCGATCTGGATCATTTTCGGGGTTCTTTTGGGGCGAAAAATGTCATCCCTCTTTGGCGCGACGCGGCAGCTTCCATCGCTAATGTTACAGAAGGCGTCTTGGATGTGCTGGCAAAGGCATATGGCTTCTTGGTTCAGCCTGAAGACCTGTTTGCTTATGCTTACGCAGTGCTGGCTGTTCCGGACTATGTGCGGCGTTTTTGGGACGAACTCACCATTCCAGTCCCGCGTCTGCCGATTACGCGCGACAAAGACCTTTTCCAAAAAGCGGTCGCGCAGGGGCGGAAATTGCTCTGGCTGCACACTTATGGTGAGCGCTTTGTTCCTCCGGAACAGTCGCCAGGGCGTATTCCGCCCGGCAAGGCGCGCTGTGTGAAGGGCACGCCCACAGCTCCGCAAGCGTACCCCGAAGAATACCGTTACAACGCTGCCAATCAAACCTTGTATGTTGGCAAGGGAGAATTTAGCCCTGTGCCGCCAGATGTGTGGGAGTTCAGCGTCTCTGGTCTACAAGTGCTAAAATCATGGCTGGGGTATCGCATGAAGAAACGGGCAGGACGCAAGTCATCGCCGCTTGACAACATCCGCCCTGCTTCCTGGCATTTTGACGATGAGTTGCTGGATTTAATATGGGTTTTGGAGCACACTGTCGCCCAGTTCCCACAGTTGTCTCTGTTGCTAGAAAATATCGTCCAGGAGCCGCTTTTTGCCGCTACTGATTTCCCCTCTCCGGCAGACGCTGCACGCGGCGGGCTGGGCGATGCTTTGCCCTTGTTCGGCAATATGGATTGAGTGTTGAATCAGGAGGAACGATGCAATTTATAAAGGCTTTTGTTAGAAATCTTCTAATACTTTTAGCGCTCGGGGCTATCTTGTTGTTTATGTTTCCGGACATAATGAAACCCGTGCTCCAGTTTTATAGCGCGCTTTTGGGTCCGTTGGCGCTTGTGGTTTTAGTTGTTATCGCTTTGCCGCGCAACACACGGTGAAATCGCTGATAATTTCGTGTCTATAACAATCAAATTTAGGTCAAATCGTTTCTACCCGTTTTCCCAAATCATCCAGCCCCGGCGCGGTATAAATCATCACGGTATCCAGACTGGCGTGTCCCAGCAAGGCGGCAAGCCCGCGCAGGTCGTCGGGGTGGGCTTCCAGATAACGCGTGGCAAAGGTGTGACGCAAAACATGGGGACCAAAGAGCC
>JALWPK010000201.1:0-2198 GCA_026995045.1 Gammaproteobacteria bacterium
GCGCCCTTGGTTTTGCCGCCGGGCGTGGTCAGGCCGGTGAGAATCTTGACCAGATTTTCCGCCTTGGCGTATTTCAGATAAATCACGTGAATGTTGCCGCCGTCTTCCAGCGGCGTGTCCAGATGCTTGATGGTGGCGCGGGTTTTCAGCCGCGCCGCCTTGTCGCCGGTCATCAGCACGCTGTTGGTGCGGTCATCGGCCGCCAGCGTGAGCTTGGAGGATTCGCCTTTCGCCGCAGGCGGCTTGAGCGAGTTCAGAATGCGCACCACTTCGGAAGCCGAGGCATGCTGCAACTGAATGATTTCCAGCTCGTCGCTGTCCGGCAGGTCGACGCCGGCGATGATGTTCATCAGCCGCTGGATATTGCCGGCGTGGTCGGTGATGATGAGCGTGTTGGTCGGGTTATAGGCCGCCAGATGCCCCTGTTGCGGCACCAGCGGGCGCAGAATCGGCACCAGTTGAGCGGCGGGAACGTGATGTAGCTGGACAATTTTGGTGATCAGTTCGTCACCACCGCCAATCCGGCCTTTTTTCAGCGGCAGCGGCCCCTGCTTGGCGTTGACCTCGGGCACGATTTTGATGACCGAGCCGGTGGGCACCGCGGCGAAGCCGTGCACCTGCAAAATCGAAAGGAAAACTTCATAGACTTCTTCCGGCGACATGGTTTTGGCCGAAATCACCGTGATTTTGGCCTTCACTCTCGGGTCGATGATGAAGTTCTTGCCGGTGAATTTGGACACCGTGCTGATCAGCGCGCGAATATCGGCGTCTTTCAGGTTCAGCGTGATTTCATCGGCCAGCGCGTTGAAGCCGAGACAAAGCGACAGCAGACAGGCCGCAAGCAGCCTGGCGCAAGACTTGATGCCGACTGCGGTGGGGGAGGTAATGAAGCCTGTCATGCGGGGTGCCCTGTTATGTTCTTGTATCCAGTCATTTTATTGTAGCTGAATGTTAAGTGGTACGAAGCTTTGGCCGCGTTTCACTGTCAGTGTGACAGAGCGGGCCGAGCTTAATTCGCGCAACGCCTTGATGCCGTTTTGCGGTTTGTCGAGTTTAACGCCGTTGATTTCGGTAATAATGTCGCTGGGCAGCAATCCGTATTGCATCAGCAAATCGCCTTTTTTCTGCGGTTTGAGCCGGTAACCGACCTGCTTGCCGTTCTGCTTGACCACGATGGGCAACGCATAGTCGCCAAACGAGGTCGGGTTGCTCATGATTTGCTGGCGAATTTCACGTAGTGAGGTGGTTTTCGCTGTTTGCCCGCTGGACTGGTTGCGGTTATAGCTGTTGCCGGAAAACTTGCCCGAGCTTTTTACCAGCACCAGTTTCTCGGCCAACCCGTTGCGTGAGATGATGACGTGATCCGGATGGATTTCACTCAGCTTCACGCCGCGCTGGATGGTGTCGCCCACCGCATAGATTTCTTCCTTGCCGCCCTTGCCATTGGCGATAATCGCCAGCGCCAGCTCCTGCGGATCGGCGGCCAGCACGCCGCGCAGCACCAGGTTGAGTTTGGACACCGGCGCGTTTTCCTGAACCGGCGCAACCACGGTGTTCTGCGCCTTGCCGAACAGCCAGGCGGTGGTGATCTGGCGCACGTCCTGTTTGGCTTGCCGGGTTATTTTGATGTTGTTCGAATTATTGGCTGCAACCGGCGTTTCAGGCGGCTGCTGGCTTTGATAGACCTGCCAGCTCAGCGTCGCCAGGGTATAGCCGATGGCAATCACCAGTGCGATGCTGACGATTTTCGGCAGGGCAAGATTGAGTTGTTGCAGCAGGGGCTTGTTGGCCAGCGCCGTAACCTGGGCGAAATTCATATCGGTTTTTTGTTCAAGCAGTACAGCCAAAGGCTGATTCTAGCAGGCTGAACCCGGCTCAAGCGGTTTTTTTGCAGAAATGATAAATCGCGATTTCGCCAAACAGGTTGGGAAACAGGCGCATCGCCAGGGTGGATTTGCGGTGCGTGTGGTCGACAAAAGTGCGCTGCATGATGGCGATGTTGCGCTGTTCGCACAGCCGCTCAAAGTCCTTCACCGTGCACAGGTGAATATTGGGCGTGTCATACCATTCATTGGGCAGGCTTTTGGTCACCGGCATAATGCCTTCGATGCCCAGTTGCACGCGGCCTTTCCAGTAGGCCATGTTGGGGAAGGTGATGATGCCCTGCTTGCCCACGCGCAGCATTTCTTCCACCAGCA
>JALWPK010000201.1:2298-3905 GCA_026995045.1 Gammaproteobacteria bacterium
ATGCTGTTGTGATCCAGATAACGGCCGTTGTGAAAATCCGGGTCGGACTGAATCGCCTGCCGCGCCACCTCGTTGAAAGCGATGTTCTGCGCCGACAGTTTTGGCGCGGCGGCGATTACCAGCGCGTGTTTGATGCAGTCCGGGTAGTCGATGCTCCACTGCATCACCTGCATGCCGCCGAGGCTGCCGCCGATCACCGCGCGCCAGTAGTCGAGGCCCAGCGCGCGCATGAAGCGGTGCTGGGAATGCACCCAGTCCTTTACCGTCACGATGGGGAAATCCGGCCCCCAGTATTCATCGGTTCCCGGTTTTTTGGTGTTGGGGCCGCTGCTGCCCTTGCAGCCGCCGAGGTTGTTGATGCACACCACAAAAAAGCGGTTGGTGTCGATGGGCTTGCCGGGGCCGATGGCGCTTTCCCACCAGCCGGGCTTGCGGTCATCCATGCTGTTGTAGCCAGCGGCGTGCTGGTCGCCCGACAGCGCGTGGCAAATCAGAATCGCATTGCTGCCGTCAGCATTGCGCTCGCCGTAGGTTTCGTAGGCGATGTCATACTGCTCCAGCGTTTTGCCACATTCGAGCACCAGCGGCTCGTCGAAATGCATGAACTGCGTTTCGACCAGGCCAACGGAATCGGCGGGAAGGGTTTCGGGCATAGTGTTGTTCTGCGTAAAAGTGCCGCAAGTGTAATCAGTGCGGGCGCGGGATTCAATCTGGATGTGTTGCGGCAACAGCGCTAGGAAGCGGCCAGTCTGACCTTTTCCCCTCTGGCGATATGTTTCAGCCAGTAATCGAGTTTGTCGCCGCCGTTTGGCCAGATTTTCTTGCACTGGCGCAGGTAGTCGAGCACGGCGTCTTTTTCGCCCTTGTCCAGCAGGCTTTGCGCCAGCGTCAGGTCGGGCGCGCGCTGGTTGAGCGCGTCGGACAGGGGCACGCTGGCGGCGGCCAGCAAAAAGCGTTTGGCGCTGGCGATGTCGCCATCCTGCAAGGCCAGCTTGCCGAGAATGATGCGGCTCTGGTGCAGCGCGCCGCTGTAGTTCCAGTCCAGCGGGAAGTGTTCAGCCAGCGTCTGCAACTCGGAAGCGTACTGGCGCGCCTTGTCGTATTGCTTGAGCTCCAGCGCGGTGCGCGCGGCGGTGTCGAGCAGGATGTAGCGCTGGTAGTCGCCAGCCTGTTCGAGCAGTTGCTCCAGCTTGTCGAGGCGAATCTGCAAGGCCTGCATCGGCGGCGTTCCGGGTGGCAGGCTGGTGTATTCCAGGGCGAAAGCCGACCATCCCGCGAGGCAGGGGAGCAGTGCGCAGACAACAGCGAAGCGGGTGAAGCGCATGGCGGAGTGGGGCCTCTTTATTACCTGTCTGCCGGCATTATACCCTGTGGCAGCTTCGCGGGTTGGCGGATGCAGACCCGTTTGTCGCGGCCTTTTTCGCCGGAAACGATTTCAATCGCCGATTTCGCCACGCCAAACTGTTTGGCCAGCACCGCGATGAGTTGCTGGTTGGCCTTGCCATCCACCGGCGGCGAAGTCAGTTTGAGCTTGATGGCGTCGCCCATCACCTCGGCCAGGCCGGTTTTGCTGGCGCGCGGCTGCACCCGCACATTCAGCATCAGAT
>JALWPK010000202.1 GCA_026995045.1 Gammaproteobacteria bacterium
TGTAGTCTTCCGGGGTGACGATTTCCACTTTCATAATCGGCTCAAGTATTACCGGGCCGGCTTGCAGCGCGCCGTCGCGGAATGCCATCGAACCGGCGATCTTGAACGCCATTTCGCTCGAATCCACATCATGGTACGAGCCATCGAACAGCGTCACGCGCACATCCTCAATCGGATACCCCGCCAGCACGCCATTCTGCATCTGCTCCTGCACGCCCTTGTCCACCGCTGGGATAAACTCGCGAGGCACCGTGCCGCCAACGATTTCGTTGACAAATTCGTAGCCTTCGCCCGGCTGGCGCGGCTCCAGCCGCAGGTAGACATGGCCATACTGACCGCGGCCGCCTGACTGGCGCACAAACTTGGCTTCCTGCTCCACCGTTTTGCGAATCGCTTCGCGGTAGGCCACCTGCGGATTACCGACATTGGCCTCAACACCGAACTCGCGCTTCATGCGGTCGACAATAATTTCCAGATGCAGCTCGCCCATGCCGGAAATAATGGTCTGGCCGGACTCCTCGTCGGTGCGCACGCGGAACGACGGGTCTTCCTGCGCCAGTTTGGACAGCGCAATCGCCATCTTTTCCTGGTCCGCCTTGGTGCGCGGCTCGACCGCAACCGATATCACCGGCTCCGGGAACTCCATGCGCTCCAGCGTGATGACATGATTGATGTCACACAGCGTGTCGCCAGTGGTGATGTCTTTCAGCCCGATGGCTGCGGCGATATCACCGGCGCGCACTTCCTTGATTTCCTCACGGCTGTTGGCGTGCATTTGCACGATTCGGCCGATGCGTTCTTTTTTGCCTTTTACCGGGTTAAACACGGTGTCGCCGGTTTTCAGCACACCGGAATACACCCGGAAAAAGGTCAGATTGCCGACAAACGGGTCGGTGGCAATCTTGAAACCCAGCGCCGCAAACGGCTCATCGTCCGAAGCATGACGCTCGCCTTCGGAGCCGTCCGGCAACACGCCTTTAATCGGCGGCACATCCACAGGCGAAGGCATAAAATCGATTACCGCATCCAGCATCGCCTGCACACCCTTGTTCTTGAACGCGCTGCCGCAGTAAGCCGGCACGATTTCGTTCGCCAGCGTGCGGATGCGAATACCCTGCTTGACGTCCTCGACACTCAGCTCGCCGCTTTCGAGGTATTTATCCATCAGCTCTTCACTGGCCTCGGCTGCGATTTCGGTCAGCTCCTCACGCAACTGCTGGCAGGTATCCGCCAGCTCCGCCGGGATGTCACGCTCCTCGAAGGTCGCGCCCATGTCGGCCTCGTTCCAGTAGATCGCTTTCATCCTGAGCAAATCCACCACGCCTTCAAAATGCTCTTCCGCGCCGATGGCGACCTGCATCGGCACCGGGTTGGCGCCGAGGCGTTCGCGAATCTGCCCGACCACGCGCATGAAGTCTGCGCCAGCGCGATCCATCTTGTTGACGAAGGCGATGCGCGGCACTGCATATTTATTGGCCTGCCGCCACACCGTTTCCGACTGTGGCTCGACGCCGCCGACCGCGCAAAACACGGCGCAGGCGCCATCCAGCACGCGCAGGGAGCGCTCGACCTCAATGGTGAAATCCACATGCCCCGGCGTATCAATAATATTGATGCGGTGCTGCTCGTATTGTTGCTCCATGCCCCGCCAGAAACAGGTGGTGGCGGCGGAGGTGATGGTAATGCCCCGCTCCTGCTCCTGCTCCATCCAGTCCATGGTGGCGGCGCCATCGTGTACTTCGCCTATCTTGTGCGAAATACCGGTATAAAACAGCACGCGTTCGGTGGTGGTGGTTTTACCGGCATCGATATGCGCCATGATGCCAATATTGCGGTAACGCTCAATCGGTGTAGTACGCGCCACAACAACCCCCAACCCGAACTGTCAGTAAAGACAGCGCTTTACCAACGAAAATGCGCAAAAGCCTTGTTGGCTTCCGCCATACGATGCGTATCTTCTTTCTTTTTCACTGCGGAGCCGCGGTTTTCCGCAGCATCCATCAATTCACCCGCCAGCTTGAGCTGCATGGATTTTTCTCCACGGCGGCGCGCGGCGTCGATAATCCAGCGCATCGCCAGGGTGACGCGGCGCTCGGCGCGCACTTCAACCGGCACCTGGTAGGTGGCGCCGCCGACGCGACGGGATTTCACTTCCACCATCGGGCTGACATTTTCCAGCGCCTGATCCATGACATCCAACGGTTCGCCCTTGCCTTTACCGCCAATCGTATCCAGCGCGCTGTACATGATTGATTCAGCGACAGATTTTTTGCCGCTTTTCATGATCATGTTGACAAATTTGGTAATCTGCGTGCTGCCGAACTTGGGGTCTGGCAGTTTGACGCGCTTCGGTACTTCTCTTCTTCTTGGCATATCAATTAACCTTTGGGACGTTTAACGCCGTATTTCGAACGGCCCTGCTTGCGATTCTCCACACCCTGGGTATCCAGCGAACCACGAACCACATGGTAACGCACGCCCGGCAAGTCCTTGACGCGACCGCCGCGAATCAGCACCACGGAATGTTCCTGCAGGTTGTGGCCTTCACCGCCAATGTAACTGGTGACTTCATAGCCGCTGGTCAGCCGCACACGCGCCACCTTGCGCATTGCCGAGTTCGGCTTTTTCGGGGTGGTGGTGTAAACGCGGGTGCAGACGCCGCGGCGCTGCGGGCAGGCCTCCAGCGCGGGCACGTTGCTTTTTTCCGGCTTGCGCTGGCGCGGTTTACGCACCAGCTGATTAATCGTTGTCATATCGACCTTGTCTCCGAAACCCGGATCAGACGGGCTTTTGTGTATTCCTACAGGCTCAAAATAAACGACAGGCCCATCTGGGCCTGTCGCAAGGTGGCGGAATTCTATGCCCATCGCCTGAAACTGTCAAGCAAGGCGCGCGACTCCGCACCCGGTTTTATGGCGGGCGGGCGGCGTGTTTGCGCCGCCCGCCCGGGTTATCAGGCATCCGGCTGGCTGGACGTCTGCTCGTCTTCGCTGCTGGCTTCCGCCTGCGTATCGTCCGTGGCAACGCTGTCGGCTTCGCCGTCCGCATCGCTGCTGTCGATAAACTGGTTTTCAGCCTCGGCCACCGCCGCCGCGTTGGCGGCTTCGACTTCTTCCTCACTGAGGAAGGCGTCATCGATAGCCGCTGTGCGGCGGTTGCGGCGCTCCTCGTGATAGGCCATGCCGGTGCCGGCCGGTATCAGGCGACCCACAATCACGTTTTCTTTCAGGCCGCGCAGGCTGTCGCTGCTGCCGCGCACGGCCGCTTCGGTGAGCACGCGGGTGGTTTCCTGGAAGGACGCCGCCGAGATGAAGGATTCGGTAACCAGCGAGCCCTTGGTAATGCCGAGCAATATCGGCTGGTATTCAGCCGGCGTCTTGCCCAGCGCCTTGAGCTGCTCGGACTCTTCGATGACGCTGGCGCGCTCGACGATTTCGCCCTTGAGGTACTGCGAATCATGACCATCGATGATTTCGCACTTGCGCAGCATCTGGCGAATAATCACCTCGATGTGCTTGTCGTTGATTTTCACACCCTGCAGGCGGTACACGTCCTGGATTTCCTGCACCAGATAGGTGGCCAGCTCCTCGGCGCCGCGCAGTCGCAGAATATCGTGCGGATTGAGTTCACCATCAGCGATGACCTCACCCTTCTGCACCTGCTCGCCTTCGAACACGTTGATGTGACGCCATTTAGGAATCAGGCTTTCGACGGTTTCACCGTCTTCCTGGGTAATCACCAGACGCTGTTTGCCCTTGGTTTCCTTGCCGAAGCTGACGGTGCCGGTGGTTTCCGCCATGATCGCCGGCTCTTTGGGTTTGCGCGCCTCGAACAGGTCAGCCACACGCGGCAGACCACCGGTGATGTCACGGGTTTTGGACGATTCCTGCGGAATACGCGCCACCACGTCGCCGACGGATACCTGGCTGCCGTCCTTGATGTTAATAATCGCGCCGGAAGGCAGGAAGTAACGCGCCGGGATGTCGGTACCGGCGATGCACAGGTCTTCGCCCTTGTCGTCAACCAGCGTAATCAACGGACGCAAGTCCTTGCCGGCGCTGGGACGCTGTTTCGGGTCGATAACCACCAGCGATGACAGGCCGGTGATTTCGTCGGTTTCTTTCTGCACACTGACGCCTTCCTCGAAGTCAGTAAATTTCACCTTGCCTTCCACCTCGGTAATAATCGGGTGGGTGTGCGGATCCCAGGTGGCGACAATCTGACCCGCGTCGACCTCGCCGCCTTCGGCGACGGAAATCACCGCGCCGTAAGGAATCTTGTAACGCTCGCGCTCACGGTTGTGCTCATCGACCACGCCGATTTCACCGGAGCGTGACACCGCCACCAGGTTGCCGTTTTTCTGCGTCACGGTTTTGACATTGTGCAGGCGAATCACGCCCTTGTTTTTCACCGTGATGTTGTTAGCCGCGGCGGAACGCGAAGCGGCGCCGCCGATATGGAAGGTGCGCATGGTCAGCTGCGTGCCCGGTTCGCCAATGGACTGCGCCGCAATCACGCCGACCGCCTCGCCCTTGTTGACCAGATGACCGCGCGCCAGGTCGCGACCGTAACAGCAGGCGCAAACACCGTGGGTGTTTTCACAGGTAATTACGGTGCGCACCTTGATTTCATCGACGCCCAGTTCTTCCAGCTGCTCCACCCACTGCTCATCAAGGAACGTGCCGGCGGGAATCAGCACTTCATCCGAATCGTGCTTGACCACATCTTCAGCCACCACGCGGCCCAGCACCAGTTCATCCAGCGGCATCACCACGTCGCCGCCTTCAATGATGGCCTGCATGACAATGCCGTTTGTGGTGCCGCAGTCGTCATTCAGAATCACCATGTCCTGCGCCACATCGACCAGACGACGGGTCAGATAACCGGAGTTCGCGGTTTTTAGCGCGGTGTCAGCCAGACCTTTACGCGCGCCGTGGGTCGAGATGAAGTACTGCAGTACGTTCAGACCTTCACGGAAGTTCGCCGTAATCGGGGTCTCAATAATCGAGCCGTCCGGTTTGGCCATCAGGCCGCGCATGCCGGCGAGCTGACGAATCTGCGCGGCGGAGCCACGCGCGCCGGAATCGGCCATGATGAAAATATTGTTGAAGGAGCGTTGCTCCACTTCATTGCCTTCCGCATCAATCACGGTTTCCTTGCCGAGCTTGTCCATCATCGCCTTGGCGACGGCTTCGTTGGCGTGCGACCAGATGTCGACCACCTTGTTATAACGCTCGCCGTTGGTGACCAGACCGGAGGTGTACTGATCCTGAATCTCCTTGACCTCGGCTTCCGCGGCGGCAAGAATTTTTTCTTTTTCCTGCGGAATCACCATATCGTCAATCGCAATCGAAACGCCGGCGCGTGTGGAATAACGGAAGCCGGTGTACATCAGCTGGTCGGCAAAGATAACCGTTTCTTTCAGCCCCACCTGACGGTAACAGGCGTTAATCAGGTTGGAGATGGCCTTCTTGCCCAGATCCTGATTGATCATCTCAAACGGTATGCCAGGCGGCAGAATTTCAGACAACAGCGCACGGCCAACCGTGGTTTCCACAATACGGGTTTTGTTATTAACCTCGCCTTCGTCATCATAATACGGCTCGGCAATGCGCGCCTTGATGCGCGCTTGCAGATGCACCACGCCATTGTCATAGGCGCGACGCACTTCATCGATGTCGGCAAACATCATGCCTTCGCCTTCGGCATTGATGGATTCACGGGTCATGTAATACAAACCCAGCACGATATCCTGCGACGGCACGATAATCGGCTCACCGGAAGCCGGCGACAGAATATTGTTGGTCGACATCATCAGGGCGCGGGTTTCCAGCTGCGCTTCGATGGACAGCGGCACATGCACCGCCATCTGGTCGCCATCGAAGTCGGCGTTGAACGCGGTGCACACCAGCGGGTGCAACTGAATCGCCTTACCTTCAATCAGCACCGGCTCGAACGCCTGGATGCCCAGTCGATGCAGGGTCGGCGCGCGGTTAAGCATCACCGGATGTTCGCGAATCACCTGTTCGAGAATATCCCAGACTTCGCTGCCTTCTTTCTCGACCAGTTTCTTCGCCGCCTTGATGGTGGTCGCCAGACCACGGCGCAACAGCTTGTTAAAGATAAACGGCTTGAACAGCTCCATCGCCATTTTTTTCGGCAGACCGCATTCGTGCAGTTTCAGCGTCGGGCCGACCACAATCACGGAACGGCCGGAATAGTCGACGCGCTTGCCCAGCAGGTTTTGACGGAAGCGGCCTTGCTTGCCTTTAATCATATCGGCCAACGATTTCAGCGGACGCTTGTTGGTGCCGGTGATGGCGCGGCCGCGGCGGCCGTTGTCCATCAGCGCATCGACCGATTCCTGCAACATGCGTTTTTCATTGCGCACGATGATGTCCGGCGCGTACAACTCCAGCAGGCGCTTGAGACGATTGTTGCGGTTGATCACGCGACGATACAGGTCGTTGAGGTCAGAGGTGGCGAAGCGGCCACCATCCAACGGCACCAGCGGGCGCAGGTCAGGCGGCAACACCGGCAGCACGGTCATGATCATCCATTCCGGGCGGTTGCCGGATGCGATGAAAGACTCCACCAGCTTGAGGCGCTTGGCCAGTCGCTTGAGCTTGGTTTCAGACTTGGTGGCGCCCATGTCTTCGCGAATGCGAATCGCTTCTTCATCCAGATTGATGCTGGAGAGTAATTCGTAAATTGCCTCGGCGCCCATGCGCGCGTCGAACTCATCACCGTGCTCTTCAATGGCTTCCAGATAGGCTTCATCGGTCAGCAACTGGCGTTTTTCCAGCGTGGTGAGGCCGGGCTCGATGACTACAAAAGCTTCGAAGTACAATACGCGTTCGATTTCGCGCAAGGTCATGTCGAGCAACAGGCCGATGCGGGACGGCAGCGACTTCAGGAACCAGATGTGCGCCACCGGGCTGGCCAGGTCGATGTGACCCATGCGGTCGCGGCGCACCTTGGACTGGGTGACTTCGACGCCACATTTTTCACAGACCACACCGCGGTGTTTCAGGCGCTTGTATTTGCCGCACAGACATTCGTAGTCCTTGACCGGGCCAAATATCTTGGCGCAGAACAGGCCATCGCGCTCCGGTTTGAAGGTGCGGTAGTTGATGGTTTCCGGCTTTTTGACTTCGCCGTATGACCATGACTGAATTTGCTGCGGAGAAGCAAGACTGATGCGGATTGCATCAAAATCTTCTTCCTGGCCTTGTTGCTTAATGAGCTTGAGTAAGTCTTTCAATGCCCTGACTCCTGACGTTTAATCTGTTTGTTACGAATGGTTGCCGGTTTGCCCGAACGGGACTAGCTGTCCTGCTCCAGCTCAATGTTGATTGCCAGAGCGCGAATCTCTTTCAGCAATACATTGAACGACTCAGGCATACCAGGCTCCATACGATGGTCGCCATCAACGATGTTCTTGTACATCTTGTTACGGCCAGCGACGTCGTCTGATTTTACGGTTAACATTTCCTGCAAGGTGTAGGCGGCGCCATAGGCTTCCAGCGCCCACACTTCCATCTCACCGAAACGCTGCCCGCCGAACTGCGCCTTGCCGCCCAGCGGTTGCTGGGTGACCAGACTGTACGGCCCGGTGGAGCGCGCATGCATCTTGTCATCCACCAGGTGGTTGAGTTTCAGCATGTACTTGTAACCGATGGTGACCGGACGGTCGAATTTCTCGCCGGTGCGGCCATCGATCAGCGTGGTCTGGCCGGTCTTGGGCAGCCCCGCCAGCTCCAGCATGCGGTGGATTTCTTCTTCCTCGGCGCCGTCGAATACCGGCGTCGCCATCGGCACGCCCTTGCGCAGGTTGTTGGCCAGCTCAAGAATTTCGGCATCGCTCAGCGACTTGAGGTCAACCTTCTTGTCGCGGTGGTTGTAAATCTGGTCGAGGAACTTGCGCAGCTCGGTAATCTTGGCCTGCGCATCCAGCATTTTGCCGATTTGCAGACCGAGGCCGCGCGCCGCCAGGCCCAGATGGGTTTCCAAAATCTGACCGACGTTCATGCGTGAAGGCACGCCCAGCGGGTTCAGCACGATGTCGACCGGGGTGCCGTCCTCGGTGTGCGGCATGTCTTCCACCGGCACAATCATGGAGACCACGCCCTTGTTACCATGACGGCCCGCCATCTTGTCGCCAGGCTGCATGCGGCGCTTCACCGCCATGTACACCTTGACCATCTTGAGCACGCCCGGCGCCAGGTCGTCGCCCGCGGTGAGCTTGCCTTTTTTCTCTTCGAACAGGTCATCCAGACGCTTGCGCTGCTCTTTCAGCTGCGCCGCCAGTTTTTCCATCTGCGCGTTGGCGTCTTCGTTCTTCAGGCGAATCTCGCCCCATTTTTTCTTGTCCAGCTCCTCAAGATACCCCTTGGTAATCTTGGCGCCGGCTTTCAAACCGTTGGGGCCGCCAGCGGCCTGCTTGCCGGTGAGCAGGGTTTCCATGCGGTCGTAGAGGTCGTTGGAAATAATCTCCCACTCGGCGTCGATGTCTTTCTTCGCCTGCTCGATTTCCTGCTCTTCGATTTCCAGCGCGCGCTTGTCTTTTTCCACGCCGTCACGGGTAAACACCTGCACACCGATGACGGTGCCTTCCATGCCGGAGGGCACGCGCAGCGAGGAGTCTTTCACATCGGCGGCTTTTTCACCGAAGATGGCGCGCAACAGTTTTTCTTCCGCGGTTAACTGGGTTTCGCCTTTCGGCGTGACCTTGCCGACCAGAATGTCGTTGGGTTTTACTTCGGCGCCAACATACACCACGCCGGACTCATCCAGCTTGGACAACAGGCTTTCGCTGACATTGGGAATATCGGCGGTGATTTCTTCCGCACCCAGTTTGGTGTCGCGCGCCACACAGGACAGCTCTTCGATGTGAATCGTGGTGTAGCGGTCTTCTTCAACAACACGCTCTGAAATCAGAATCGAATCCTCGAAGTTGTAGCCGTTCCACGGCATGAAGGCAACCAGCATATTCTGGCCCAGCGCCAGTTCACCCATGTCGGTGGACGGGCCATCAGCAATGGCGTCGCCGCGAGCGATGACATCGCCCACTTTCACCAGTGGCCGCTGATTGATACAGGTATTCTGGTTGGAGCGCGTGTATTTGGTCAGGTTATAAATGTCGACGCCGGTGCTGCCTGCTGCAGCTTCGTCGTCATTGACGCGAATCACAATCCGGCTGGCGTCCACCGCCTCCACTGTGCCGCCGCGTTTGGCGACGATGGATGCGCCGGAGTCCAGCGCCACCGTGCGCTCCATGCCCGTGCCCACAAGCGGTTTTTCCGCGCGCAGCGTCGGCACCGCCTGACGTTGCATGTTGGAACCCATCAATGCGCGGTTGGCGTCGTCGTGTTCGAGGAACGGAATCAGCGCAGCGGCGACCGATACAATCTGTTTCGGCGACACATCCATATACTGCACCTGATCCGGCGTCGCCAGCGTAAACTCGTTGGCATGACGGCAGGACACCAGTTCGTCGGTGAGTTTGCCTTTTTTGTCCATGGTGGCGTTCGCCTGCGCGATGACGAAATTGCTTTCCTCAATCGCAGACAAGTACTCAATCTCGTCCGTCGCCTTGCCGTTAACCACCTTGCGATACGGGGTTTCGAGGAAACCGTATTCGTTGGTGCGCGCATAGACAGACAATGAGTTAATCAGACCGATGTTCGGGCCTTCAGGCGTTTCAATCGGACACACGCGACCATAGTGCGTCGGATGCACGTCACGCACTTCAAAACCAGCGCGTTCGCGGGTCAGACCACCCGGGCCGAGCGCGGAAACGCGGCGTTTGTGCGTCACTTCGGACAGCGGGTTGTTCTGATCCATAAACTGCGACAATTGCGATGAACCAAAGAATTCTTTCATCGCCGCGGCAACCGGTTTGGCGTTGATCAGATCCTGCGGCATCAGCTCATCCTGCTCGGCGGTGGTAAGACGCTCTTTCACCGCGCGCTCGACACGCACCAGACCAACGCGGAAAGTATTTTCCGCCATCTCGCCAACGCAGCGAATGCGGCGGTTGCCGAGATGGTCGATGTCATCCACCGTACCATTGCCGTTACGGATGTTGATCAGCTCCAGCAGCACCGCGAGGATATCGGAGCTTTCACCCAGCTCTTCCACCAGGCGTTTGGAGAAGTCATCTTTCTTGTCGCGGAAATGGCGCCAGTCATACAGCACGCCCGGGCCGGTCGGCTTGTCGCGCCCCAGGCGGCGGTTGAATTTCATCCGGCCAACGGCAGACAGGTCGTAGCGATCCGGCGCGAAGAACAGGTTGTTGAACAGGTTCTCGGCGGCGTCTTTGGTTGGCGGCTCGCCCGGGCGCATCATGCGATAAATCTCGATTTGCGCTTCCAGCTGAGTGGTGGTCGGATCCACGCGCAGGGTGTTGGAAATAAACGGCCCCGCTTCCAGGTCGTTGGTGTAAATCACGCGGAAGCTGCTGATATTGTGCTTCTTCAGCAGCTCAACCAGCTCCTCAGTGAATTCGGCATTGGCCGGCGCGATAACCTCGCCGGTTTCGGTATCGATAATATCGTGCGCCAGCGCCTTGCCATACAGATATTCTTCCGGCGCCACCAGGGTTTTGATTTTAGCCTTTTCCAGCATCTTGATATGACGCATGGTAACGCGGCGGCCAGCCTCAACAATGACTTTCTTGCCATCCATGATGTCAAAACCGGCGGTTTCACCGCGCAGGCGCTCGGGCACCAGCTCGAAGCTGACGCCGCCATCGGTAAAGGTGTATTCAACGCTGTCGAAGAAAATATCCAGAATTTCTTCGGTGTTGTAACCCAGCGCGCGCAGCAAGATGGTCGCCGGCAGTTTGCGGCGGCGGTCGATGCGCACAAATACGCTGTCCTTGGGGTCAAACTCGAAATCCAGCCAGGAACCACGGTAAGGAATCACGCGCGCAGAGTACAGAATCTTGCCGGATGAATGAGTTTTGCCCTTGTCATGGTCGAACAGCACGCCGGGAGAACGATGCAACTGCGAAACGATAACGCGTTCGGTGCCATTGATGACAAAGGTGCCGTTCTCCGTCATCAACGGCATTTCGCCCATGTAGACTTCCTGCTCCTTGACTTCTTTAGGCGTGGTCTTTTTCTTGCTGTTCTTGTCATAAATAACCAGACGCAAGGTCACGCGCAGCGGAGCCGCATAGGTGGCGCCGCGCAGCTGACATTCTTTTACATCAAAGACTGGCTTGCCCAGTTCGTAATCCACAAACTGCAGCTCGACGTGACCGGAATAACTGACGATAGGGAATACCGATTCAAACGCTTCCTGCAGCCCGGACTTGCCGCGACCGGCGACGTCATGCAAAAAGTTTTTGAATGAATCGATCTGCATGGAAAGCAGATAAGGAACATCCAGGATTGGTGGACGTTTACCGAAGTCCTTGCGGAGTCTCTTTTTCTCGGTAAATGAATAAGCCATCAGTATTCCTCTATTAGGGTAACGCGTTTTAAATGTTTTCGATCAGCACAGGTGAGTCGCACCCGGCGCTGATTGTTGTCAGCGATTAACCAGACAGGCTGGCAGAAACAGGAAAAGGCCGGCAGCTAAATTGCTGCCAGCCTGTTCCATCGCTGAAGTTCCTTTTGCAGGCAAACTGTCTTACTTGAGTTCGACAGTTGCGCCAGCTTCTTCAAGTTGCTTCTTGATGTCTTCAGCTTCGTCTTTGCTTGCAGCTTCCTTGATGGTAGCCGGCGCGCCTTCGACGGTGTCTTTCGCGTCTTTCAGGCCCTGGCCTGTAATGGCGCGAACGGCTTTAATAACAGCCACTTTGTTGTCACCAACAGAAGCGAGCACAACATCAAACTCGTCTTTCTCGGCGGCGGCTTCGCCACCAGCGTCGCCACCGGCAACCGGCACGGCAGCCACTGCAGCAGCAGCGGATACGCCAAATTTTTCTTCCATCGCAGAAATCAGATCAACGATTTCCATAACGGTCATATTGGAAATGGTTTCCAGAATATCATCTTTAGAAACAGCCACGATTATTCTCCCGAATGAATCTTAAATATAAAAAGTTAATAACTTGCTAAGCAAGGTTGCCTACTAAGCCTGTTTTTGGTCACGCACAGCAGCCACGGTGCGAACAAATTTCGCGTGTGGCTCGTTGAGCGTACGAACGAATTTTTCGATCGGCGCCTTCATCACAGACATCAGCATGCTGATAGCCTGATCACGATTCGGCAGTTTGGACAAGCGGTCGAGTTGCTCGACAGGCAGCACTTCGCCGCCTACCGCCAGCACTCTGGCAATCAGCTTGTCGTGTTCTTTCGAAAATTCCTTCACCAGTCGAGCAGCCGCACCCGGATCTTCCTGTGAGAACGCCATAACCAATGGCCCCACCAGAGAATCCGCCATGCACTCGAACTCGGTGCCTTCAACAGCGCGCTTGGTCAGTGTGTTTGTAATCACACGCAGGTAAACGCCTTCGTTGCGCGCTTTCACACGCAGCTCGGTCATTTCTTCCACGGTTAACCCACGGTATTCAGCTGCGACAGCCGAATGCGCACTGGCGGCGACAGTAGACACCTCGGCGACAATTGATTTCTTGTCTTCAAGATTAAGCGCCACTTTAGCTCTCCTCAAAAAAGCTCGGGCTGATCCTAAAACTGCAAGATTCACCCCAGCCAAGCGAACAGGCAAATGCAAACGCATTTACCCACCAAAGTTGCCGGCGGCGCGCCGCCAACAACCCTCTGCGCAGGAAATTAAGCCGCCGCTTCGAGAACGAAGCATTGGCGCCTGCGGTCTCTGACGTACCGATCACTCGGCTGTCAAATCCCCGAAACCATAACGCCGAAGCATCACGGTTTCGAATTCTTTATCAATCAGGCCGGCTTAAACCGCCAGCGTCGCCTGATCGACGGTAATACCCGGTCCCATGGTGGAAGATACGGAAACCTTTTGAATGTACTGGCCCTTGGCCGCAGCAGGTTTCGCTTTTTTCAAATCTTCCAGCAGACCTTCTATGTTTTCTTTCAATGCGTTGACATCGAATTTCACGGTGCCAACCGGGCAGTGAATAATGCCCGCCTTGTCGACGCGATAACGCACCTGACCGGACTTGGCGTTTTTCACTGCGGTGGCGACATCCGGCGTAACCGTGCCCACTTTCGGGTTCGGCATCAGACCGCGCGGCCCCAGAATGGTGCCCAGCGCGCCAACCACTCGCATGGCGTCTGGTGAAGCGATAACAACGTCGAAGTCCAGGTTGCCTTTTTTGACTTCATCAGCCAGGTCTTCCATACCAACGATGTCCGCACCCGCTTCTTTCGCAGCCTTGGCGTTGTCGCCATCGGTAAAGACAGCCACGCGCACTTCCTTGCCGGTGCCATGCGGCAACACGGTGGAGCCGCGCACAACCTGGTCGCTTTTCTTCGGGTCGACGCCGAGGTTGACGGCGATATCAACTGACTCGGTGAACTTGACGGACGAAAAGTCTTTCAGCAATGACAGCGCTTCCTCGATGGGATACGCCTTGTTGGCGTCCAGCTTTTCACGAATTGCTCTTAAACGTTTACCTGCTTTGGCCATGATTACACCACCCCGTCAGTTTCGATGCCCATGCTGCGCGCGCTGCCAGCAATGGTGCGCACGGCGGCGTCCATATCGGCGGCGGTCAGATCCGGTTCTTTCATTTTGGCGATTTCTTCCAATTGCTCGCGTGTTACCTTGCCGACTTTATTGATGTGCGGCTCACCGCTGCCCTTCTGGATACCGGCCGCTTTTTTCAGCAGGATGGAAGCCGGTGGCGTTTTGGTGATATAGGTAAAGCTCTTGTCGTTATAGACAGTGATAACGACCGGAACCGGCATGCCTTTTTCAAGGTTCTGCGTTTTCGCGTTGAACGCCTTGCAGAATTCCATGATGTTGACGCCGTGCTGACCCAGGGCGGGGCCTACTGGCGGACTGGGGTTTGCATCACCAGCCGGCACTTGCAGCTTGATGTATGCATCGACTTTCTTTGCCATAATATTTTCTCCCGGGTGCAAGCGGCCAACTCATGTGTCTGGCCTCCCCTGTTACAAGTATCTTGTGGCAAGTGGGTAGTGGCAAGGATTTTCCCTGCCACTTGCCCCTCGCCACTTTTCACTCAGAAAAGGCGCCGCCTTTTCTGCCGTCAGCCTTTCTCAACCTGGCTGAACTCGAGTTCAACCGGGGTGGAACGGCCAAAAATCAGCACCGCCACTTTCAGGCGGTTGCGGTCGTAGTCGACTTCCTCGACCACGCCATTGAAATCGTTGAACGGTCCATCGATAACGCGAACCGATTCGCCCGGCTGATACAGCACCTTGGGCTTGGGTTTTTCCACGCCTTCCTGGATTGCACCCAGAATCGCCTGAGCTTCCTTGTCGGTAATCGGCGCCGGTTTGTCCTTGGTGCCGCCAATGAAACCCATCACCTTGGGTACGTCTTTCACCAGATGCCAGGTGTCGTCGTTCATTTCCATCTGCACCAGCACGTAGCCAGGGAAGAACTTGCGTTCGGAACGACGCTTGGCGCCATCGCGAATTTCCACGACTTCTTCTGTCGGAATCAGGATTTCACCAAACATGTCTTCCATGCCATGCAGTTTGATGTGCTCTTCCAGCGAAGCCTTGACCTTCTGCTCGAAACCGGAATACGCATGCACTACATACCAGCGTTTAGCCACCTCAGCCTCCCTGACCTATCAGAACCTGTACTGCCCAGGCCAGAAACATGTCGACCAGCCAGAGAAAA
>JALWPK010000203.1 GCA_026995045.1 Gammaproteobacteria bacterium
GTGTTAAGCATACCGCCAGCGTTCAATCTGAGCCATGATCAAACTCTTCAGTTTAATACTCTCAAATTACTGTTTTGACAGGTTACTTGCTTTGAGAAAACAAGAAACCTGTTTGCTGGTTTGAGTGTCGAGAAAAGTCTCTCCAAACTCCCAGCCTGTTTCTTGGTCTCGCCAACGCAAGCACCCACACAAACTTTCTGATCCAATCTGTAAAAGAACAGCGACCCGTGCATATGGCGGGCCGCAGAAGCGGAATTATAACAGCAAAATTTCTTGCTGCGCAAGCCTGAATCAAAAATAATTTCTGTGTCGAAACTTTTGTTTCAGGCCGTTTCCGAGCAGCGCGCATTGTACATGAATGACGATGAAGTAAAAGGGGTTTTGCAAATTTTTTTGCATTATTTTTTGCCCTTGTCGTAGCCGGCGCTTTCTCTGGCGGGTAGGCTTGCCATCCCAATGTTTTTTTGACCTGTTTTTTGCGCTATGAATCAACTTGCCGACCAGACCAGTCCTTACCTGTTGCAGCATGCCGACAATCCTGTTGACTGGCTGCCCTGGGGCGAAGCCGCGCTGACGCTGGCGAAGCAACATGACAAGCCGATTTTGTTGTCCATCGGCTATTCGGCCTGCCACTGGTGCCACGTGATGGCGCGCGAGTCGTTTGAAGACCCGGACACCGCCGCGCTGATGAACCGGCTGTACGTCAACATCAAGGTCGACCGTGAGGAGCGACCTGATCTGGACAGGATTTACCAACTGGCGCATTCCGCACTGACCGAGCGCCCGGGCGGCTGGCCGCTGACGGTGTTTCTCAACCCGCACGACCAGATGCCGATATTCGCCGGCGCCTATTTCCCACCCGAGCCGAGGCATGGTCTGCCCTCGTTCAAACAGATTCTTCAGCAGATAGCCGATGTGTATCACAATCGGCGCGATGACATTGACAGGCAAAGCGAATCCCTGCGCCAGCTGTTTGCGCGCAGCAATCCGGTGGGTAAACATCAACACAAACTGAACGCCATGCCGCTGGACGTCGCCGCCAGCCAGATCAAACAGCAGTTCGATGCGCAACACGGCGGCTTTTCGCCACCGCCCAAATTCCCGCATCCGGCGATACTGCGCCATGCGCTGCGGCGCGGACTGATGCAAAACGATGCGCAACTGCTGCACACCGCGCTGTTCACACTAGAAAAAATGTGCCGTGGCGGAGTATTCGATCACATTGGCGGCGGTTTTTATCGCTACTCCACCGACGCCCGGTGGATGATTCCACACTTTGAAAAAATGCTGTACGACAACGGCCCGCTGCTGTCGCTGACCACGCAGGCCTGGTGCGCCAGCGGGCGGATGCGCTATCGCCAGGCGGCCGAAGCCACCGCCGAATGGGTGATGCGGGAAATGCAGTCGACTGACGGCGGCTATTACTCGGCGCTGGACGCCGACTCCGAAGGCGAGGAAGGCAAGTTTTATGTATGGGAAAAAGCCGAGCTGCAAAACATCGTGAGCGAGTCGGACTGGCCATTATTTGAAGCGCATTACTGTCTTGACCAGGCCGCCAATTTCGAAGGCAAATGGCATTTGCATATCTGCTGCGAAGAAGACGCGCTGAGCGAGCGCTTTTCTCAACCCCTGAAACAGCTGCGCCAGCGACTGCAAGACAATCGACAGCGCGTGTCCGAACACCGCGCCAAACGCATTGCGCCGGCTGTGGATGACAAGATACTGACCGCCTGGAATGGCCTGATGATTCAGGGCATGGCCAGCGCCGGCAGACAGCTGTCACAAGCACACTATATAGAGTCGGCGCAACGCGCCGCCGAATTCGTCCACGGCGCCCTGTGGCGCGACCAGCAACTGTTCGCCACGACCCGTCAGGGTCACACGCACCTCAATGCCTATCTGGACGATTACGCCTTTATGCTGCACGCCCTGCTGGAGTTGCTGCAATGCGACTGGAGCCCGAAATGGCTGCAATGGGCCACCGAACTGGCGGATTGTCTACTGACGCAATTTGAAGACACGGAAAACGGCGGCTTTTATTTCACCAGCCATTACCACGAACAGCTTATCCAGCGCAGCAAGTTATTCGCCGATGAAGCCATACCGTCCGGCAACGGTGTCGCCACGCTGGCGCTGCAGCGGCTCGGCTACCTCACCGGCGACACGCGCTACCTGATTGCGGCGGAAAACAGCCTGCGCGCCGCCTGGCAGTCCATTGATATGCACGCCATCGCCCATTGCAGCATGCTGGATGCGTTGCGGGAATACCTGTATCCCCCCGCCATTGTCATCCTGCGCGGCGACGAGCGGCATTGCCAACAGTGGCGTCAGCTCAGTCACGGCCGCTTCACGCCCGGCATGCTGCTATTCAGCTGCCCGCCACAGGATGATGAACCCGAATGGCTGGCCGGCAAGCCCGCGCAAGGCGACATCTGCGCCTACCTGTGCGAAGGTCCGCAATGCCAGCCGCCGCTGGTTGACGAACAAGCGTTTCGCCAGTTGATTAATAAAAACACACTGCGAATCAAATAAATGGCGCTGCGCCACGCGATTGGGTGGTAATATCAGGCCGCTAATCCGCTTAAATATCAGAATATTAGATAATTCAAATATACAAGAAATCCGGCATTAAAACTTGCAAATATGGCAGTTTTGGGAGTATCGTTGTATTCTCTGTATCGCTAATAGTCAGAAGACTGCCTTATTTTATATTTCAACCGGGGATAGTACTATGTCGGACAATCGCAAATTAACCATTATCGCAACCAAGGGAACACTGGACTGGGCGTACCCGCCATTCATTCTTGCCAGCACCGCCGCAGCGCTGGGTATGGAAGTTTCCATCTTTTTCACTTTCTATGGCCTTAATCTGCTGCTGAAAGACACCAGCAAGCTGAAAATCACGCCGATGGCGGCGCCTGACATGCCAATGAAAATGCCATTCGGCCCGAAATGGCTGAAAAACATCGACTTTGGCCCCAAAATCCCGAACGTACTGTGGAATATTCCTTTCATGGATCCCATCTGCACCACGCTGATGAAGAAAACCATCAAAAACTGTGGCGTGGCCTCCATTGCTGAACTGCGTGAGCTGTGTCAGGAAGCCGAGTGCAAATTCCTCGCCTGCCAGATGACAGTCGAACTGTTTGGCCATGACCCAAGCGCGTTTATCGACGGTTGCGAGTTTGTTGGCGCCGCCACTTACTTCGAAGAATCCGCCGACGCAACGCAGTCATTGTTCATCTAGACAAACGCATTCTGTGTGAGTTGAAAGCCGCGTAGCGATACGCGGCTTTTTTTATGGCCCGTTCACAGCCAGGTGAAACGCGACCATGGCATCCGGCGCGACAATCACGTAACCTTCACTTCCCGATAACCAGCACCATCAAGGGGTTTCATGTTAATCGACTGCCTGGCGATTGTGGCCGGTTTTGTACTGCTTATCTGGAGCGCCGACCGCTTCATCAGCGGCGCCGCAGCTGTAGCGGATAACATGCAGGTGTCGCCGCTGATCATCGGCCTGACCATTGTCGGCTTTGGCACCTCGGCGCCGGAAATGCTGGTCGCGGTGTTCGCCGCCACCAGCGGCAATCCGGGCATGGCGGTCGGCAACGCGCTGGGCTCCAACATCACCAATATCGCGCTGGTGCTGGGCGTGACCGCGCTGATCATGCCGATTGATGTGCATTCGCGCATCATCAAAAAAGAGCTGCCGCTGCTGATGCTGGCGATGCTGCTGATGCTGGTGCTGATTATGGACAACAACCTCAACCGCACCGACGGCATCTTGCTGACCGGCTCACTGGTGCTGCTGATGTGGTGGATTACCCGGCAGGCGATATTAAGCGGCGAAGACAACCTGACGCGGGAGTTGCAGCAGGAACTGCCACACAACATGCCGATGCCACGCGCCCTGTTCTGGCTGGTTGTTGGCATGGCGCTGTTGCTGGCCAGTTCCAAACTGCTGGTATGGGGCGCGGTCAACATCGCCACCGCGTTTGGCATCAGCGACCTGGTGATTGGCCTCACCATTATTGCCGTGGGCACCAGCCTGCCGGAACTGGCTGCCTCTATCGCCAGCGCGTTCAAGGGCGAACACGATATTGCGCTGGGCAATGTTGTCGGCTCCAACCTGTTCAACACCCTGGCGGTGCTGGGCATTCCCGGCATCCTCTCGCCATCGGAGCTGCCGCAGGGGGTGCTGGAGCGCGATATCCCGGTGATGTTTATCCTGACCATCGCATTGTTTATCATGGCCTATGGCTTCCGCGGCCCCGGGCGCATCAACCGGTTTGAAGGACTGGTGTTAACATGCGGTTTTATCGCCTATCAGGCTACACTTTACTTCACCACCATGGGCAGCGTGTAATCGCCGGTATACAGACATGAGTCAATCAGATTTTCAAACACTGGGACGGGCGGTTATCGACACCGAACTCAAGGCGATTGAATCGCTGCGCCAGCGTATCGACGGCAGTTTTGACCGCGCCTGCGAACTGCTGCTGGGCTGCGAAGGCCGTATTGTGGTCACCGGCATGGGCAAGTCCGGTCATATCGGCGGCAAGATTGCCGCCACCCTCGCCAGCACCGGCAGCCCGGCGTTTTTTGTGCATCCCGGCGAAGCCAGCCACGGCGACCTCGGCATGATTACGGCGAAAGACGTGGTGCTGGCGCTGTCCAACTCGGGCAACACCGAAGAAATCCTGACCATTGTGCCGATTATCAAACGCCTTGGCGCGCCGCTGGTGAGCATGACCGGCAACCCCGACTCGGCGCTGGCCAGCGAAGCCGATGTCAATCTCCACGTCGGCGTCGAACAGGAAGCCTGCCCGCACGGGCTGGCTCCGACGGCCAGCACCACGGTGGCGCTGGTGATGGGCGATGCGCTGGCGATAGCGCTGTTGCAGGCGCGTGGTTTCAGCGCGGAAGACTTTGCCATGTCACATCCAGGCGGCGCACTGGGGCGCCGTCTGCTGCTGCATGTCGCCGACATCATGCACACCGGTGATGAAATCCCGGCGGTGAAACCCGGCGCCACCCTGCCACAGGCGCTGCTGGAAATGAGCAGCAAGGGGCTGGGCATGACCGCCATCGTCGATGAGGCCAACCATGTGCTCGGCATCTACACCGACGGCGACCTGCGGCGCACGCTGGACAAAAACATCGATATTCCCAGCACCCCCATCAGCGAGGTGATGACCGCCAACTGCCGCACCGTGGATGCGCACGACCTGGCCGCCGAGGTGGTCAAGTTGATGGAAGACGCCAAAATCAACGCCGTGCTGGTCACCGATGACGACAACAAACTTATCGGCGCGCTCAACATGCACAGCCTGCTGCGCGCCGGCGTGGTATAGGAACAAGCCTGTGAACCAACCCTGGCTACTTGCTGCGCCATTATTCATTATTCACTATTCATTATTCACTGGATAACACCATGCAGGACATTCTGGAACGCGCAAAACAAATCGAGCTGGTCATCTTTGATGTCGACGGCGTGATGACCGACGGCAGTCTGTTTTTCGGCGATGATGGCCAGGAATACAAGGCCTTCAACTCATTCGACGGCCATGGCATGCGCATGCTGCTGGAAGGCGGCTTGCAGGCGGCGATTATCACCGGGCGTAAATCCAACGTGGTGAAACACCGCATGCAGGACCTGGGCGTCACCCTCATCTATCAGGGCTACCGCGACAAGCGCCCGGCGTTCGCCACGCTGTTGCAGGAAGTCGGCCTGAAGGCCGAGCAGGTCGCCTATGTCGGCGACGATGTGGTCGACCTGCCCATCATGACCAAAGTCGGCTTCGCCATTGCGGTGCAAAACGCCCACCCCTATGTCAAACAACACGCCCACTGGATTACCGACCGCCCCGGTGGCCGCGGCGCGGTGCGCGACGTGTGCGAGCTGATGCTGGAAGCGCGCGGCGGGCTGGCGGACAAACTGGCGTCCTACCTCGACTGAACCGGTGAAAGCGCTGCTCGCCATCATCATTGTCGCGCTGCTGGCTGTCAGCCTGTGGCGCTCGGGCGACGAAAGCCCGGGCATCCTGCCCGAGGCGGCGCCGCCGGAAGTGCTGCAGGCCTACATGAACGATTTTCACATGCTGGCGATGGACGAACAGGGAAAACCGGCGCTGGAAATGACCGCTGACACGATGAAGCAATACAGCAACCGCAAGCTGGCCGAACTGGAAAACCCGCAAATCACAATGCGCGACGCCAGCCAGCAGTGGCGCATCGTGTCGCAACAGGGGCTGGTCGACAGCAAGCAACAAACCGTCGCCCTGCACAATCAGGTGGTGCTGCAACAAACCAGCGCCGACAGCGGGCGCAAGCTGGAAATCCGCACCCGCTCGCTGAACATCGATGTCGACCAGCAGCGCGCGCGCACTGACGACGCTGTCACCATCATCGTCGACGAAGCCGAGCTGCGCTCACAGGGCATGATTCTGGATAACCGTAATGGCACGCTGCAACTGCTGGCGGATGTGCAAGGGGTGATTCATGTTGAGTAACCGTCTCGCCGCGCTTGCCCTGCTGCTCGCCAGCGCCGGCGCGGCGTTTGCCGCCAACGACGGCGCCATCCGGATTCGCGCCGATTTCATGCAGTTGGATGTCAAAAACGGCAGCAGTGAATATCGCGGCAACGTGCTGATTGAAAAAGGCGACATCACACTCAGCGGCGATAATGTCAGCATCAGCAAGCACGATGGCGGCGTCAGCCGCATCACCATCACCGGCTCGCCCGCGCGCTACCGGCAGACCGGCGACAAACCCACTCAGGCGCAAAGCCGGTTGATGCTGTTCGATGTCAGCAGCAATATCCTCACCCTGAAAACCGATGCGCGGCTGCAACAGAACCAGCAGCGGGTGGAAAGCCAGTTCATCCAGTTCGATACCGACAAACAGGTGTTGCTGGCCGGCTCTGACAACAAACAGGGCGCGGGCCGACAGCGCGTCAACATCATACTGGGCCCGGACAACCCACCCGGCCAACCGGCTGAGCAGGGCAACCAACCATGACCACGCTGCGAGCCACCGAACTGGTCAAACGCTACAAAAGCCGCACCGTGGTGGAAGGCGTGAGTTTTCATGTCGACAGCGGCGAAGTGGTCGGCCTGCTCGGCCCCAACGGCGCGGGCAAAACCACCAGCTTTTACATGGTGGTGGGGCTGATACCGGCGGATGACGGCAGCATCCGCATCGACGACGCCGATCTGACCCGGCTGCCCATGCACATGCGCGCCCGCGCCGGCATCGGCTATCTGCCGCAGGAAGCCTCCATCTTCCGCAAAATGACCGTGGCCGAAAACATCATGGCGGTGCTGGAGCTGCAAAAACAGCTCAGCAAGGCGCAACGTCAGCAGCAGCTGGAGCAGTTGCTCGGCGAACTGCAAATTGATCACATTCGCGACAGTCTCGGCCAGAGCCTGTCCGGCGGCGAACGGCGGCGCGCCGAAATCGCCCGCGCGCTGGCCTCGCGCCCGGCATTCATCCTGCTCGACGAACCGTTTGCCGGCGTCGACCCGATATCCGTGATTGACATACAGCAGATTATCAAGCAGTTGACCGAACGCAATATCGGCGTACTGATTACCGACCACAATGTCCGGGAAACCTTGGGCATTTGCCACCGCGCCTATATTCTGAGCAGCGGCAAAATTATCGCGGAAGGCGCGCCCGAACAAATTTTGACAAATGAACAGGTGCGCGAGGTCTATCTTGGCAAGGATTTTCGACTATAAATAGGAGAAACCCTAACCACGAAAAACAGGAGCACATCCGAACTGGACTTTCAGGCGCTATTATCCTCCGGCCTGCCGGGACTACAATGATTGTCATGCCTGACTGCTGCATTTGCTGTATCACATTATGAAGCCATCTCTTCAGCTTAAACTTGGCCAACATCTGACGATGACCCCCCAGTTGCAGCAGGCCATTCGCCTGCTGCAACTGTCTACCCTCGACCTGCAAACCGAAATCCAGCAAACCCTGGAAGAAAACCCGCTGCTGGAGCTGGATGAGGAACAACCCGCACAGGAACAGTCAAAGGAGCAGAGTGAAACCGAAATCGCCGCTGGCGACCAGCAAATCGACCTGGAAACCCGGCAGGAAATCCCGGAAGACATGCCGGTGGACTCCAGCTGGGAAGACATCTACGACATCACCACCGCCAGCGCCGCCGGCGGCCAGGCCGCCAGCGACAGCAATAATGATTTTCTGGAAAACCAGAGCGTGGCCGGCAACACCCTGGCCGAACACCTGCTGTGGCAGTTGCAGAACACCCCGATCAGCGACAACGACCTGCTGATCGCCATCGCCATCATCGACGGCATCAACGACGACGGCTATCTCACTGAATCGCTGGAAGATATTCACCGCAGCCTGCGCGAGGACATCGACATCGACTTTGATGAAGTCGAGGCCGTGCTGCATCGCATCCAGCACATGGACCCGCTCGGCGTCGGCGCGCGCGACCTGAAAGAATGCCTGCTGCTGCAACTGGAAACCTACGACAGTAACGACCCGATGATTGCCGATGTGCGCATGCTGATCAGCGAACACCTGGATTTACTGGGCTCGCACGATTACGCCCGCCTGCAGCGCAAGACCCGGCGCAACGAGCAGGAGCTGCAACAGCTTATCCAGTTCATCCAGACGCTGAATCCCCGTCCCGGCGCGCTGATTTCCGGCAACAAGGCGGAATACATCGTGCCCGACATCTACGTGCGCAAGATCAAGGGCGAGTGGGTGGTCGAACTCAACCACGAAGCCGCGCCCAAAATCCGCATCAACGAGATGTACGCCAGCCACATCAAGGGCAGCGGCCGCAGCAAGGACGGCGCCTTCCTGCGCAACAGCCTGCAAGAAGCCCGCTGGTTCCTGAAAAGCTTGCAAAGCCGGCACGAAACGCTGTACCGTGTCGGTAACGCAATTGTGCAGCGCCAGCGCCTGTTTCTGGAATACGGCGCCGAGGGCATGAAACCCATGGTGCTGCGCGACATTGCCGAAGAACTGGACATGCACGAATCCACCATTTCACGCGTCACCACGCAAAAATACATGCACACCCCGCGCGGCGTGTTTGAATTCAAGTTCTTCTTCTCCAGCCACGTCAGCACCGCCGATGGCGGCGAATGCTCCGCCACCGCGATTCGCGCCATGATCAAAAAGCTGATCGAAAACGAAAACCCGAAAAAGCCGCTCAGCGACAACAAGATTTCCAGCTTTCTGGTCAAGGAAGGCATTAATGTTGCGCGCCGAACTGTGGCAAAATACAGAGAGTCCATGTCGATTCCGCCCTCCAACGAGCGCAAGCGACTGGCCTGATCACCCCGACTGTTCCACTACGGAGGCATTCCATGCAAATCAACCTGACCGGTCACCACGTCGAAATCACCGATTCACTCAGAAACTACGTCAATGAAAAATTCGCCCGCATTGTGCGCCACTTCGACAAGGTCAACGATATCCACGTCATTCTCGAACTGGAAAAACTCAAGCATAAAGCTGAAGCCACCGTACACGTCCGCGGCCATACCCTGTTCGCTGAATCCATCGAAGACGACATGTATGCCGCCATCGACAGCCTGGTTGACAAACTCGACCGCCAAGTGAAAAAACACAAGGAAAAAATCACCAATCACCTGCATCACAAACCCAGCGAGATTCCCCAAACCTGATGAACCTGAACCAGCTGGTCAGCCAGCAATCCGTTGTTTGCGCGCATGACATCGCCAGCAAAAAAAGAGCGCTTGAATACCTTGCCGAACTGCTTGCCAGACAGGCCGGCGCCGACAAAACCCTTGAAATTTTCCAGCAGTTGACCGAGCGCGAAAAGCTCGGCTCAACCGCGCTTGGCCACGGCGTTGCGCTGCCGCATGCGCGCACCGAATTGTGCAGCGAGCCAGTCGGGGCATTTATCAAGCTCGACAAGGGTGTCGACTTTGATGGCCCCGACGGCAAACCGGTTGATTTGCTGTTTGCCCTGCTGGCGCCGCAGCAAGCCGCCGAGCTGCATCTGAATATCCTGGCCGCGCTGGCGGGCATGTTCAGCAATAATGACTTTTGCGACGATTTGCGCACCGCCGCCTCGGATGAGGAATTACAGTGTAAACTAAGTACTCATCAGCTGGCCTCACAAGAGTTATGAGCGAACTGCTTACCGCCGAATCCATCATTCTCAATCTTTCCAAACAGATTGAGCTGGAATGGCTGGCCGGCAATGAAGACCCGGACAAACCGCTGCACGAGGTGGATGTCAGCAAGCACGCCACCCTCATTGGCCACCTTAACCTGATACACAAAAATGTGATTCAGGTCATCGGCCATACCGAGTGCGATTACCTCAACAGCCTGGATAAAAACGTACTGCAGGAAATCCTGCTGCAACTGTTCACCGGCGACACCGCCGCCATCATCCTCGCCGATGACATCCAGGCGCCGGAAAAACTGATCAACCTCGCCAACCGGCACAAGGTGCCGCTGCTGGCCTGCAAGGCCGACAGCAACGATGTGGTCGACATTGCGCGGTATTATCTCAACAGCCTGTTTTCCGACAAGGAAATTATTCATGGCGTGTTCATGGAAGTACTGGGGCGCGGCGTGCTGATTACCGGCGAAAGCAGCGTCGGCAAAAGCGAGCTGGCGCTGGAGCTGATTACCCACGGCCATCGTCTGATTGCGGATGATGCGCCCGAATTTACCCGCATTGGGCCCGACATTCTCGATGGCCGCAGCCCCAGCGTACTGAAAGATTTTATGGAAGTGCGCGGCCTCGGCATTCTCAACATCCGCGAAATGTATGGCGACAATGCGCTGAAAGAAAACAAACACCTGCGTCTGGTGATTCATCTCAAACGCCTTAACTCCAACGAACGCGGCAAGCTCGACCGGCTCGATGGCCATCACCGCACCCGCAACATCCTCGGCATCGAGATTCCGGAAATCCTGATACCGGTGGCGCCTGGCCGCAACATGGCGGTGCTGGTGGAGGCCGCCGTGCGCAACTACATTTTACGCAGCCAGGGGCATGACGCCGCCCAGCAACTTATCGCGCTGCAAAAGCAGGCGATCAATAACAACAAGTAAACGACAGGCAGCCAGGGAATTCAGTCCATGATGAAACTGATTATCGTAAGCGGACTGTCCGGCTCCGGTAAAACCGTCGCGCTACACACCATGGAAGACGAGGATTATTACTGCGTCGACAATCTGCCGCTGGGCCTGCTGCCACAGCTGGTGGAACAACTGCAAAACAGCAACCTGCAACCCTATCATCATGTCGCCGTTGGCATAGACGCGCGCAGCAACGCTCACGACCTGCGCCGCTTCAGCGAAATCATCAAGCCACTGAAGCAAAACGATATTGATATCGAAATCATTTTTCTGCACGCCGAAATGGCGTCGCTGATAAAACGCTTCAGCGACACCCGGCGCAAGCATCCATTATCGCGCAAGGGTCTGCCGCTTTCTGAAGCAATTGAAGTCGAGCGCGCGCTGCTCGCTGAAGTCGCCGATGTCGCCGACCTGGTGATTGACACCACGTTCACCAACGTGCACCAGTTGCGCGACCTGATTTGTAATCAGGTGCTGAAACGCAATAACAACAAGCTGTCGATACTGTTTCAGTCATTCGGTTTCAAACACGGCGCGCCCACGGATTCCGATTTTGTATTCGATGTGCGCTGCCTGCCCAACCCGCACTGGGAGCAACACCTGCGCCCACTCACTGGCCAGGACGCCGAGGTCATCGAGTTTTTGCAGCAACAGCCAGAGGTGCGAAAAATGCTGGACGACATGGCCGGCTTTCTCAAAACCTGGATACCCGAGTTCGAGCAACAAAACCGGTATTACCTGACCGTTTCTGTCGGCTGCACCGGCGGTCAGCATCGATCGGTTTACATCACCGAGCGCCTGTGTGAAAGATTCGCCAGCGACACCAACACCACTTCCATCCGCCACCGTGAATTGCAATAAGTGTTATGCCCCGACTGTTACTCATTACTCACGAACATATTGGCGCCAATATGCTGCAAACCGCCGAAGCCATCATTGGCAAAACGCTGGAGCTTGTCGCCTGCGTGGAAGCGCCAATGGACGCTGACACTGACGACATTATCAACAGCACCCGGCATCTGATTGACGGGCATGATACGCTGATACTCACTGACCTGTACGGCAGCACCCCCGGCAATATCGCCATGCAGCTTGCGGCATCCCCGCATTGCCATGCTGTCAGCGGGCTCAACCTGCCGATGCTGCTGCGCGCCATCAATTACCAAAACCGGCCACTGGATGAACTGGCCAGCAAGGCCGCGGAAGGCGGCAAAAACGGAATTCTCCATGACTGACATTAACAATACCACCATGCCGCTTCGCCACGACATTGAAATTATCAACAAACTCGGCATGCACGCGCGCGCCGCCGCCAAGTTCGTTAAACTCGCCTCGGAGTTCAGCAGCAACATTGAGGTGGAGCGAGACAGGCAACGCGTCAACGGTAAAAGCATCATGGGCGTGATGATGCTGGCGGCGGCCAAGGGCAGCACCATTACCCTGCACGCTGATGGCGATGATGCGCAGCGCGCCATCGATGCGCTCTGCGAGCTGATTAACAACCGCTTTGGTGAAGACGAGTAATGTCATGACTGCTACGGTAAAAGGTGTTGGCGTATCACGCGGCATTGCGATAGGCGAGGCCTATGTCTATCGCCGCGAACAGGCCGATGTCACCCAGCGTTTCATACGCAAGTCGCAGCATGAAAAAGAAATCGCGCGTTTCAAGAAGGCGCTGAAGCAGGCCAGCAAGCAATTGCATGACATCAAGCAACAGATCGCGCAGAACACCCCGGTCGACATCCTCGCCTTTATCGACACCCATTTGTTGATGCTGGAAGATCCGGCTTTCCGTGACGGCGCCATCCACAATATTCGCACCCTGTCATGCAATGCCGAATGGGCGCTGCACAAACAGGGCGAACGCCTGTTACAGGTGTTCGATGAAATGGATGACCCTTACCTGAAAACCCGTCGTGATGATGTGCTGTATGTTTTGCAGCGCATCCAGAATTGCCTGACAGAGACCCCGGAGGCGCAACTCGACACCAGCAAACTGGCGAAGCATATTATCGTTGCCGACGATCTCACCCCCGCCGACACTATTCTCATCGGCCACAATAATGTCGCCGGATTCATTACCCAGTATGGCACCCCGCTGTCACACACGGCCATTCTCGCCAGTAATCTCGGCATCCCGGCCATTGTCGGCGCGCAGGACATCTGTCAGCAGGTAAAAACCGGCGACATGCTGATACTCGATGGCCACGACGGCGCGGCCTATATCAACCCCGATGATGCGTCGCTGGCGCACTTCCGCAGCCTGATTCGCGGCGAAAGCAAACGCCGCGCCGAGCTGAAAAAACTGAAAGGCAAGCCTTGCATCACGTTGGACAAAAAGCCCATCACCCTGCAAGCCAATATCGACAGTCCGGCCGACATCAAACAAATCAACAAATACGACACCACCGGGGTTGGCCTGTTCCGCACCGAAATGCTGTTCATCGACCAGAACCAGTGGCCCAGCGAACAGCAGCAGTTCAAGTTTTACAAAGCGGCGCTGTCAAAGCTCAAGGGCATGCCGCTGACCATTCGCACCTCCGACCTCGGCGCTGACAAGGAGCTGCAGGACACCATCGACCACGGTCCGATGGCGCACAACCCTGCGATGGGACTGCGCGCGATTCGGCGCTGTCTGAAAGAACCGGATTTGCTGACGCCACAGATTCGCGCCATCCTGCGCGCCTCGGCCTATGGCCCGGTGTTGATGATGATTCCGATGCTGACCAACATCGAGGAACTCGACGAGGTATTACAACACGTCGAACAGTGCAAGCAACAACTGCGCGACAGCAAGGTGGCGTTCGATGAAAACCTGCCGGTCGGCGCCATGATCGAAGTGCCCGCCGCCGCGCTGGCTGCCGACGCCTTTGCCAGCAAACTAAACTTTCTTTCCATTGGCACCAATGACCTGATTCAGTACTGCCTGGCGCTCGACCGCGTTGATGACGAAGTCAACCATCTGTTCAATCCCCTGCACCCGGCGGTGCTGCAGCTGATTAAAATGGTCATCGACGCCGGCAAGTTTGCCGGCATACCGGTGTCGCTGTGTGGCGAAATGGCCAGCGACCCCAAATACACCCGCCTGCTGCTGGGCATGGGCCTGACCTACTTCAGCGTGCAGCCCAATGCGCTGCTGGAAATCAAGCACATCATCAACAACAGCAAAATAAACAGCCTGCGCCCTCGGGTGCGAAAAATTCTGCAACTGCATCGCGCCGATGAAATCGAACAGCAGGTGCGCAGGTTGAACGATTGAGCGTCTAGCAACTGCTGTTGAACACACTGAGCATGGAGCTTGCCTCCACTACACAGGAAAAGAAGTGGGTAATATTACATTCAATGGCGCCGTCATGGACAATCAATGCGCCCGTATAAACCACAGCCATACGGGGCAACAATCCATTACAGAAAGTTAAAGAGACTCTGATTTATTCAGGTTTTCGTAACACCGGGATGCGCCACCATTACTGGAAACCACAACCCGTTGAAAATAAAAGAAAAACAGGAATCGCCCAAAACAAATCGTTTGCGTGACCTTTTTCACGATCTAATAATTCAAAGCTTCCTAAATCATTGCACCAGGCCTGAAGGACCTGGGGCCGAAAACAACAACGGCCGCGCGAGGCCTATATCAATGATATTAACCAGACCATCTCCGTTTACATCAGCACCTTCAGATTTGGCTTTAAACAAGCTCCTGAACAGACCAATGTCGAGCACATTAACAAAGCCGTCATTATTATAATCCATATCGCATCTATTTCCGTATCCATCATTATCACTGTCAAGTTGGCTCGGGTTGGCGACTTCTGAGCAATTATCACATATGTCGTAATAACCATCATTATCGGAATCTACAGTACCCAGTGGGCACCTGAGCTTCAATAAAGCTGTTTTTGCATCAACCAGACCATATCCATAAGCCTCATCACTTCCAAGCGTACCTAAATCAGTGGCTGAATACTTGATGGCAGTTTCCAACTCCATGACGCTGCTTGCGGGATCAGCGCTCTTTAACAAGGCCATCACTCCAGAGATATGAGGGGCAGCTAATGATGTGCCAGAAACGCCAGTATACGGATCAAGTAAGGAACCTAATCCAAATGACAAGTCAGTGGTATATATATTGACGCCTGGCGCCGAGATAGTGGGAAAGATATCACTACTACAAGGTGATGGCCCCCTTGAGCTGGAGCCCGCAACAACATAGAACTCATCAACTGAACCCGCGGAAACAACTTGACTATTCGTGGCGGGACTTGTTCCGCTTGACTGCCCCGGTCCTTCATTGCCTGCTGAAAAAACAACAGCAATATCCGCAGCTTTAAGAAAATCAATATCAGCACTAAATTCTGTATCGCATACTCCCACACTATTTAGTATTCCCCAGGAGTTATTGACGATATCAGGCATATCATCAGTAGATGGATCTCCATCAGGATCCAGCATCCACTGAAACGCGGCATGAATGCCGCTCAATGTTGCGGTGCCATCATCCTGAAATATTTTTGCGGCAATCCATTGCGCATCCGGCGCAACGCCGATAACGGAGCCGGAAGTGTTTCCACCTACCATAACACCCATGGTTTGAGTACCATGACCATTTGTATCATATGGCGTTTCCAACGTAGAATCAGCAATATACGGGTTATACCAGCTATTGGTTCCGCCACGCCAGCTATTAGCCAAATCCGGATGTTCGCCATCCACGCCCGTATCCATATTGGCCACAACGACGCCTGCCCCTGTATAGCCTGCGTCCCATAATTCATCCGCTTTTACCATCAGTAAATTCCACGTTGGCGAAGCGCCACCACTTGTTGGTGAATTCTGTAGCGTTATCTTTTTGTCAAGCTCCACCCTGTTGACGAACGGCAATTTAGCAATGACATTAACAATTGAGACAGGCACTTCTACTGCTATGCCATTTATAAGCCAGAGATCACGGCTTTTGTTATTAAGATATTTTTTCAGAAATAATCGCGCCAGAACCTGTCTGGACTTTGCGGTGCGAATAAGATCCTTGATATATTTCGTGCGGAGATTGCGCCTCGCAAGGCGTAAGGCTTTACGTTCACCATCAGTCAGTTTGCCACGCTTCGCAGATAATTTTGCAGCAATATTAAGCAACGCTCCTTTATAGGACGCACTATTGAGCCGGCCATCAAAATAAATAATAACCGGTACTGTACTCGATTGCCCATTGCTAATGGCGTCATACAGGCTTTGAGATACAGTCCCGGCATTGGCCAGACTGCCTGCCAGACTTAACGCCAGTGCTGCAATCATGTGTATTTTCATCTGTTTTTGACTACAGCAACCACAAGTCGGTCCGACAAACCTGGTGCATCACAAACAAAATACGACTGAAAGCGTTCAGCGTATTGCGTTAACAGGCAGCTTTACGTCGAGCAATGCCAACCAGGCCAATCAGTCCACTGCCAAACAACCATACTGCCGCCGGCACGGGCACAACAGTGGCATTAGCAACACTGATCATCGCATCATTGAAATAGATGCTTGGTTCTCCATCCAGCGCGCCATGTCCGCAAGCACGCGTGCCGTTAGCATTAAACGTCTGCACGCCGTCAACACAATAATAAGCGGAAATCGTGGTTTGCGCACCAGTCGACGGCGGCGGTACAGCATCAGCAGTATAGGCAAAACCACCAATACCGGGATCAGTTTGCGTCGAGATATCCAGCAGCGTATCGCCAGCGCCGACAATATCAAAGCGAATAGACCCAAGCACTTGTGATGCAGGCATTGTGAATGATGTACCAGTCCTGGAAACAAACAAATCAATCTGGCCAATAGTATTATCTACTGTAAACGACTTTTCAAAATCCCAGATTGCGGTAGCAAACTGATTAGCTCCAAATTGATCAAAGCTTGTTGTATTGACCGAAAGTACAGCAGGATCATAATTGATAATAATGCCGCCACCTTGGGTATAGAAGCTAAGATCACCATTAGTGTTAAGACCTTCCAGTAAATTGTTTGCAACAATGTCGATATCAAATTGTGCTGGCGCAGCAGCATTTGCATCGTATGAGAAATTGCCTGCGCCAACGATATCAATTGTGGCGGCATTCACACATGCCATACTCGACAAACCGGCAATTGCCAGTGCTGAGCGTAAGTTTTTATACTTCATCAGTATTCTCCTAGTATAAGATCATTTACATAACAGCACTGTTCTGTTGCTTGGGCTGTTATTTACTAACATGGCAGCCTGTATGCTTGCCCGGTTATCTAAGTTAAATGCACATGATGTGCCAATTAAAAAATTCCTATAATAAACAATGACTTAAAAAATAAAGTGATAAATATGCAGTTATTTTTTGTAAAATATGGAAAGTTTACCGACATGACAGTTTTACAGTAAAAAACCACATTAATCCTTACACAATTTTTCTATATAACCCTTTGTTATTAAAAAAAATATTACTTATTACTCTCTTCTAACAAGTTAAGCCATATTTTCAATTTCATGCATGTAAATGTATTTGTATAAAATACTGACAGTATGTCTTTCCACTCAAACCCGTCTGTTCATAATTACTGGTAATCGAAAAAATACGCCAAATTGTGACAATCTGCGTGAATTTACTGGGTACAATCAGTATTAAGAACCTACAGTTGTAAATTCATAGCGTGATTAATATTCATTTCACGGCAACGGATATGCAAATACCGTGTCACAAACTAGCAATACTTGGCGACAACACTAACAGCAAAGCTGACAAGAACACTCGATCCAAAGACTTCGCGTTTATTATCCAGATAAAACACACACTCCCCTGATTGAGTTGACGGTCGCGTCTCACCTCCGTTTCCAAAACTTGACCTTGATAATTGCATATGTATATTGAGTCTGCTTTATACTGCTCTATCATCTAACGCCACTTGGACCTGGTTGTTTGAAAAGCATACCTCTGAAGTAACCAATATCTAGGATATTCGTTCGACCATCCTCGTTGAAGTCGACTAATGGCACATTACCTTTCGCGAAAGCAGCCTTGAAAATGCCAATATCGAGAGTATTGGTCAAACCATCATTATTCAAGTCAGCATCACAGCTATTACCAAAGCCATCATTATCTGTATCCATCTGCGCCGGGTTTGAAACCAATATGCAATTATCTTTGTGATCATATATGTTATCGCTGTCAGTCTGGAATCCCACTTCAAACAGACTCAACAGGCTTCCCGGTGAAGATTGAGTATCACCACCTGTACTGTTATTTAGAGTAACAACGCCACTGCCAGGCCCGGCTGGCGGTAGTCTGCGATTGGTCAGGTTAAGCATCCTATCGAATAACGGATAGCTGCCAACGGAAGTCGGCTTGAACAATACATCTTTTGTTTGCCCAGCCGCAACCATAACCGAGTACTGTTTTTTCTCATACGGGTAAGGGTGGCCATCTTCGGCGATGACAGTAACATACTCACCATGAACAAGAGGCATGTGCGTTGTCAACCCCATATTGATAAGCCTTATTAATGTTGTCTGGCCAGGCGCACCGCCTGCAAATGAATTAATATTAGAATCAGCACCGTTTATCAAAAAATAACTTGCCTGATAGTTGATAGTACTGGTGCTTGCGGGAGGCGTTCCATATGCACCGGTTGCGATTTCATCATGAAGCACCGGATCAACCTCACTGTATACGAGAACAAGCTCATTATCATAAACAGTCGTAGCAGAGGGGTAGGCTTGCCCCGTGGCTGCATCATTGGTAACGACACCATATAATCCCATTTGAATTTGTACTGCAGGATGCGTACCGCTCTGGTATGCATATGTACCAGGTTGAATATTTGACCACGTATATGTGTTGGTGGCGCCATTTGCTGTTTCGTAGGTGAAGGAACGAACCCTTTGTCTTAATTCGGCATCCGGCGCACTCATAACTGGCGTCATCGTGGCGGGCTGTCCAGGGATAATTAATGAAGTAGGTTCAGGCAGCCCGTCATTCAACAAGTGAATATTGAGTACGGACTCGCCTACCGGAATCACAATGGCCGGGCCAGGTACAGAAATAGAGTTTCCACCAGCCGGTGCGGCCGGGCAGCCATCTGCCAAATCATTATTGTCATCCTGAGCATACCCCCACATGGGTACGCTTGTTCCATCCGGCATTGGAAGGGACTCTTGACGGGCGCATAAATAGACATCTACAACAGCGTGCGCAGCCCCACTAACCAATGTTAAGACACTAAGGAACAGCGATGCTGATATGGATTGTTTGATATTCATTACTTTACTCTCCTTCACTTATTTATCCGCTGCGCACTACGGGATTGGCACACCAGGAGGCTCTACAATCATCATAGTCATCATGCCGCCAGGGAATACGTCATCATTGGTCAACTCCTTCTCGTTATGCGAGTGCCACATAAAGAAAAGGCCGTTATTGAGGTTAAGCCCGCCTTCGCCAGGAGGTAAAGCTGCCGCGCCCCCCAGGAACGGACTGCCGCTATAGAAGCCGCCAAAAGTCAACTCAGTCAACTCTGGCAAGGTAACTGGAATGGGCTTGCCATGATCCGCGGCATATTCGTTTGGTTCAAGCGGGTCGCCTGGAGCATGACCGTACATATCCCAACCCAACCGTTCGCCTGTCCACGTCCATATTGCGTCGTAGGTTGCTCCAGGGTGTGTTTGCAACGTGTAGTCCGACACACTTAAATCCTCACCAGCTGGCCCCTCAAGTAAAATGCCGTCGCGAGCCACTGTCGTAAAATTGTTACCGTGCAAGTGGAAAGGATGCATATTGCGCCCGCCACCAATAACACGAATCAGTACTTTCTCTCCAGGGTGCATTCTGGCTAGCGAACTTAGCGGCTGATGTGGCATCCACTGTATATTATTGTCAAATACAGTGTCGGGCCCATTACGTCCGTTAATAAACCAGAGCGTGGGATGACTTACAGTGTTATCTACCTGATCCAGCAAACCGAATTCAGCCTTGATATGCACTGCTGGATCCATTTCAGTAAGAACAAACAGATATTCGCGATCGTACGCACTTATACCAGAAGCATCATTGTACGCCTGCCCAGGTGTGGAAGAACGAACTATCAACGCTCCAACAAGTCCCATATCAATCTGCAACCCAGGCCTGGTTCCACTGTAGTATGTATATGTGCCGGGCTTGCCAGCAACAAAAGTATAAGTAACCACATCAGATGGCCCTGTGCTTTCAACAGTTAACAAGCCCATGTTATTGGCCGCACTTGTCGCTGTAACATTTAGTTGCCCTGGGAACAGCATTGAAGTAGGCATGGGCAAATCTATATTGGTAAGATTTATCGTAACCAGGTCGCCCTCATTAACAATCAATGTCGGGCCGGGATACTGCATCACCTTGCCGTCTATCCCATAGCCCCAAATCTGCAAACTGTTACCATCGGGCGTATCTATACTTCCCATTGATGCTGTCATATTGAATACAGGGTTGCCTGCAGCGCTTGTTTCACCCAATATTTGCGCATGGCCAATAGCCGCCATCAATAATAACACCGCCAGTGCGCCGCACTTCACCGTCAGGCTTCCAGTTCTTATACTTAACATTAGCTCATCCTCCTATGGCGTTGCAGCAGATATTCTGATTTCTGTCATCATGCCGCCGTAGTCTTCATCACGATTACTGAGGTAATTGAGATTAGACGTATACAAAAAATATGTGCCTGGTGGCACACCAGCTGTATCGATGATGACGTCAATTGCCTCACCACCGCCGAGTGTCACAGTATTTGTCTTGTAGTGATGCACAGTATTATCAGCACCACGGAGTTCGCGCGCGCCCATGCCCACAACTGTCATATCCAGCCCCAGTGTTTTCAGTGAGAAGAAGTCGACTACATTTAGATTTGATATGCGCAACAATATCTTGTCGCCGGCAACAGCCTCTACAAGAGCGTTCTCTATCTGGGAATTAAAGCCACCATTTTTTGATGGCGCGGGGATAGATGCCTGCACGGTATCCGGATAGCCTCGACCATTCAACATGGGATATGTGGATTTCATATTTGCAAACGGGATCGGCTGAACAACCTCATGCAAATCATGGAATTCACCATCAAAAGCGCCTATCTGGATAGCTTTCTCAACCTGGTAAACGGTGCTGCCATCGCCATCATTATATGCATACCGATCACCCGCCTGGTGCACATATCCACCTATTGAGGCGCCTACTGGCGTTTTGTCCTGCGCCGAATGCACATAAAGATTACCCAGCATACCCATTTGCATGTGTTCGGCAGCCTCAACATGGCAGTGATACATGTATGTACCGGGTTCGACAATATTATAATAATACGTAAGTGAGTTACCTTCATTGATCGCAATACTTGCATCTGGCACACCGTCAAAGAAGGCTGATGCGTTCGGGAAGCCATGAAAGTGCACGGTATGAGGGTCGGACAAATCCGGCCGGATCAACATGCCGACATTGGTTAGCGTCAAGTAAAGCTCCTGCCCCTCTTCCAAAACAATTGCTGGCGCTGGAAACATCGCCGCCAGTGCGCCAGCAGCAAGAACATCACTTTCGGGAATACCCGTCATATTACCAAAACTGAATAGATATGATTCGGTTCTGTCAGCCATCATTGTAAAGCCATCACCAGCGCTTAGATGTATACACTTCACATTTGGATCATAATTAGCGCTGCCCGGATCCGGGACACCATCACTTCCTGGCGTGACTCCATCTGCCAGAAAATTGTCGCCTGGGCACTGTATATATGCATTAGCGTAAACGCTCCCACTAATCAGACTCACACCTGTGAGTATGGAAGCAATTGAAGTTTTCAGATTAAGTATTTTCATAGTCATGCCTGCCCTTAACTATTATTCACATTTTCCGCACACGGATCCTTACTGCGCCAATCCAGATGGCCCTGGCGCCTTAAATAACAATGGGCGAATCAGGCCAATATCAATGATGTTAACCGCACCATCTCCATTGATATCCATATCAGGATCACTGCTGGCAAAGGCATTGCGCATCAAGCCGATGTCCAGCGTATTGGTAAAGCCATCATTGTTCAAATCACCGTCACAGAGATTACCGTAACCATCTCCATCCGTATCATACTGGCCTGGATTTGCCGCCAGCGAGCAATTATCAAAGATATTCGGTATGCCATCGCCATCCACGTCTACAGCTGATAGCGCTGTGACTTCATCTGCGCCAATGTCGATGCTGCCGCTTGATACTGGTCGACTATCACCATCAAAGTCATCTCCAAGCGCCGCAATCGTATTGACGGATGTTGCATCTGCAGCATCAATTGCAGCTGAATCCGGTCTCAAATGATAGTTCCCGCTAAGCGACAGAGGACCATAGTGCACATCGACGAAATTACCACCTTCATCAAGGGCGGCAGCCGTGCCGATGTTTGCAACAACGGTTTGTTCCTGCTGTATGACGGTCTGCCCCCGATCACCATTGAAGTAATCCAGAATAAAGCCAGGATCAACTGATAAGTTCGTAGCGCTCATACCTGCGCTCACAGTTGTCAGGATATTATTTGTAGGGTTCAAGCTGCCGGCGCCAAGCACACCCAGATCACTGAAAACGGGGGCAGCGCCACCAGCAACATCCGGCAACAGGCTGAACTGCGCGGGACCGCCTGCGACAAGGATGACTTCCCAGGAGAAAGTTCTGTTTTCCCAAATGATATTATTGTCGATTAACGGGTCGGATATAGCCTGACCAGAATTAGCAGCAAGTGTGGCACTATGCGGCTCGGAAACAATACCCGCACCAGGTTGTGCAGTGGATGAATTTGTCACCGGGTCGAATAGATTGCCTACAGTGGCAGTAGCGTCATTATGCGCAATAGTATTGTGTACAATCCTTACCTTTGCTGCATCCTGCATCCCAATACCCGCGCCAGTCCATCCTGCAACGTTGTTCACAATGATATTGTCGAAAATATCAATGCTACTCCACAATGACTGGTCTGCGGGATTGCTGGCGACATCCTGACCATTTATCAGTGACAGATAAATACCACCACCATGACCCGCGCCCGCAAGGTTACCCTGAATAAGGTTACCCTCTATGAGTACACTGCCAGATCCTGTTGTTTCACGCAGTGCAAGCCCGGTCTTTCCACCAATAAACAGTCCACCACCATGCACGTTTATCCCCTGGCTAAAGGACTGGTTGAAGGCAATAGTATTATTGGCGATGACGCCACCGTCACTGTAGCCAAGATGCCCAATACCACCACCGTTACGTTGCGTGAAGTTTCCACATATATAGTTGTTACTGATTTCGTAATTGTCCGCACCGGTGTATATGCTAATACCACCACCTGTGCCCATCATAGAACCATTTTGCAGAACCTGGTTATATCTCACCTTGATATTGTCATTACTGGAATCTGTATGCGCCAGTACGCCACCAGTCTGATCGGTCAATGTGGGGCTGCCAATTCTCAGGCCACCACCGTACGTACCAGCATTGTAGACCAGCCGGTTATTACTGATAATCATATCGTCTATATAACCGTTCACAAAAATTCCGCCACCTTGCACAGCGCCCGCAATTTGCAACCCGTCAATTCTCGGATTTGTGCTGGCGTTAAAGTTGCCGGATGATTTGCCCACTACAATAATGCCCGGCCCTTCCTCAGCATTGAAGCCAGCCTGTCCGGGGACAAGGTCAAATTTACCCGCTATCAGCCTTGCATCAATTTCCGCCCGCCAGGCTTTTAGTTTTTCTGGTGGCGTTCTGGCCGCGGTAATATTGGAAACGCCAGCCCCCCATCCCTGTAGCTGTACGGGGTGATCCATAATAACCAATTCGTTATAAGCGCCAGGACTCACCAGCACCATATCACCATCCTGCGCAAGATCAATCGCATCCTGTATAGGCGTGGCGCCAGCAATTGTGGTTGGCGAAACCCTGATGATCTGCGACTCCGCAAGATCTGTTGTCACATATATACCACGGGGAGAAGTCCGACCATTATTCGCCGTCACTGTTAACTGGCCGGAAGGCGTACCAAGTGGAACAGTCGCAATGATTTTGCTATCGCTCCAGGAAACAACGGGTAGCTCAACCCCATCCATTTCAACAACGCCCGCTCCCTGAACATCCCCAAAACCATAGTCCCTCGCAATGGTAGCTGGCTCGCCGGGCAAGCCAAACCGGGAGTTAGGCACATCAACCATACCTTCAGAAATTATTTCAATATTCCTGCCTTGCGGTAATGCCGTTCCAACAGGGAATACTGGCCCCTGGTTACTGGCAGATGCATATTTAATCATCGGATAATGATCAGGCGCTTCACAATCAACGGGGAACTTGCCTGTACCTGCAAATGCAGCCACGGGAACAACAGGCGTATCCAGATATGTTGTCGAACCCGGCATATACTGGAAGGTGTAACAGAATGTGCTGAATTGAGGGTTATAGTAAGGATCATTGATAAACAATGAAGACGCCGGATCCAGAGGATCATAATTCGGGTTTTCTACCGGACTCGGATCATTCATGCACGCCTGCAGCATGTTTGGCGACATACCGGTCGGGCTTGGCACATTCACAGAGTAAGTTGATGGCAAGATAGCTTCAAACTTGCCGAACTCATCCGAATAGGTTTTCTTGATAACTTTACCCGTCCAGTCGCGGAATGTGATTGGCACCCAGGGCGGTGCAAATTTTTCACCAAAGTTAGGGTTATTAGGGTCAAATTCATTCGCCAAATCGTTAAGAATACCCCCCACAACATGCGCGCCGATGGGTACGTCAGTAAACAGGAAGAAATCAGCAGCCGCATTCTTGCCTGCGGTTAGCGCCACCTGCTTGCGATCGCACAACGGACGCGCAGTGGAGCCAGTCGGATCATAAAACGGAGACTCGATTGGATTTGCTGCATAAGCGGGCAGCAGCGCGCCGTTTTCATCTGTTTGAAAACTCAAATATTGCGGCACAATATGCGGGTCGCCCACACACACTGGCGGCAACTGGGCCGGCAAGGTGTATTCCTGGCCGAAATCCACATTCTTGTCTTCTTCTTTAAGCAGTTTGTAGCCTTGCGGCACTGTTGTTTCGACAATGTAGTAACCTGCAGGCAAACCTTGCAATTCATCACCTGTTGGCGCGCCTGACGAGTCGCGAGCAATCCGCGAGTCGAAAGCATAGCCACCATCAAACACAGCTTCACGAATCTGGTTAAAATTGCGCAACCCGTCATAGCAATCCAACGTGTTCTCGATACTGGTGCCAGGGTTGGCGACAAAAGGCGTACCTTTGCACCCTGTCGGCAGAGAATCATCCCAGCTATCAGTCCAGGTTACCTGCACGGCATCCCCATAATCAAACACCCCTGGTGTGCCGTTATCTACATCACCGACACCCGGAAAATCTCCGAGCGGGTAGTTATCTACATCGGCCAATGTGACGACACCATCCTGATTAAGGTCGTCAATCACTCCATCGTTGTCGAAATCCTCGTACAGATTAACCTGCACACGCGCGATACCCGGCTCCCATTCCTCACCTGCCGCATATCGCGGATCATCTTCCGCACGCGTGATGGCATAGAGAACCATCCCGGTAATACCGCCATTACCGTGATCGTATTCCCCATCTCCATCATTATCGATGTCCTCAGGCCCCGGGAATGTATTTGCAACAAGAGGATCCGCAGGGGCATTATCGACATCTGCAACCGGGTAATTGATCTTGCCCCAGTCGATGCGATTGGTCATACCCAGAAAACCCTGAAAGCCTAATGTCAGAACCGGGCCTGTCAATGTTGTCGACAGATCATCACCCGTATTCGGGTTGATCACTCCCTGTGGTTGCGGGTTTAACAAACCGATTGTAGGAATAGACAAGCCAGCATCTACCAGTGTTGGATCGCCGCCGTCATCGACAACATATGTTGCGCCAGTAGCTTTAAACCTGGCGAAATCAACTTCAGCCACCAGCCAATGGAAGAACGGAAAGACCTCATCGAAAGGCACAGCCCCTTCCAGATCGGTCGGGAATGACTGATAGATTGTGCCATTGCGGAACCGTATATTGACAGCCTGCTCCGGTATCCCGATCTCGCCAGCATCCATAAATCCGTTTTCGTTGGCATCATAAAATACATTGGATTCAAGACGATTAAACCATGCAAATATCGGCACATTACCCAAATTCAAACCAACCGGATTGGCGGGATTTGTCGCAGTCGGGCCATGCGTAAATGTACGTTGCGCAATTACATAGTCCAGGTTGATATCCCAAATCACCAGATCATATGTACCTGCCGGCACCCCTGGTATTGAGAAACTGCCATCATTTGCACACGGCCCCGCATAAATCGCTTCGCCCCCGGCTGCCGCCGTCTTGTTAATACCTACCCAACACCCACCTACTGTTGTACCAGGATAGAATCCAACCTCAGGAGGACGCGCCATATGATTACTCACCACAGTCCCACTGATCGTTCCGCTACTGCCTCCAGGAGGCAATTCACTGGCAAGATTATTGAAAGGCTGAATAAAACCAACAAAAACATGCGGGCCTGGCGGACCGAATTCGGCAAAGAATGCCGGCTCATTGGCTTTCACCCAAGCATCAATGACCGACGTGCCCTCAATCGTGGAAGTTTGCACCCAATTCTGTCCAGCAGGCGGAACAACAATGATGCCGTACTTCGCTGGCGGTAGATTTTTGATTGTTACAAAGCCATCCGGCCCCGGATTGACGAATCCACTACCCAAGCTAATCACATTTCCAGCCGCATCATACTCGGTTCCCAGGGGATTACCGTAGGCATCCTGTATGATCTGGCCGCCTGTATGGCCGTATCGACCACCCGCCTCTTCAACGTAGATTTTGAAATCTTGCACATTCGGCATGATATTCTGCGCTTCTTGCGGATCATCCGGCGCGCCGTTTATTGGATTGTTGTCGTGGAAAACCCTGACTGTTATCTGCGCAGTTGGCGTCGGCTCTGATGTCACAAAGGCGGTTGCGGTGCTTGCGCCTATCTCAACAGACGCCCCGCCCAGACTGTAGTCGCCAAATGGCAGTACGGATATAAAATATTTTTTTGCCGCGCCAGGATCGGGAGGCGTGATAACACAAGGTGAAGTTGTACATTCTCCTGAGGCCAGCACGGGTGAATAGCTGTTATGGAACGTCATGGAGATAGACTCGAATGCGCTCAGCCCCGGTATCACATCCTTGGTTTGATCTTCCTCAAGTAACCACTTATAGCCATTAACTATGGCGCCATTTTCATCCTGTACGGTCAGGTCAATGGCATGCGCATTTAACGCGATTGGTAAGACAACAATAGCGACATACAGTCTGGTCAACACCTTGCGTACGATATCCATAAGATTTCCACCTTGCTTTCATCATTTGTCGCCGTCATGAGATTTGTCGTGACAGCCGTATCCCCAGCAAGGCAAGGTACGTGCCACCAACCGCTTAATGATTGATTAAACAGTGGTTCTCAAATGGATTTAGATTTAATTTATATAAAACTTTTGTAAAATTTCAATATTCACACAAGACTGCAATATTAACCGACATTTTTATATTCTCTCGTTCGGCTATTATGCTTTTTCAACTATAAAAACAACGTAAAAAAGCTAAAACTGAACAATATTTGCTCAGTTTGTCGATTATTGTGTAAATATTTACTGAATGTAAATAATATTGTTCAACCCGATTCCCTAATTTTATTGTCAGAAAATATTACACTTAACGTAAATTTCATTCAGTAAAGGCATCAAACTCTCATTTATGTCCAGCCAGTTCGCTAACTGCGGCGCCTACACAAATCGAAAATACCGCCGTGGTTCACAACCATGAAGTGTGGAGCGCATAATTTCCACTGATAAAGCAAGGTAATATTCTGGCGCCAGGACTGGACGGTAATTCAACAAGTAATGGAGACTAACAGGCCGGTTACTACCGCGCCCCGCCATTGAATTATGCATATCCCGTTAACCCGATAAAGCGCTTCGGAATCAGGATAATTAATGACAACTTTTCAGCGCCAATCTCATCATCACTGCCGCCAGCACCCTGACGGTGCGGTATTTGACTGAAAACCACGAACCTTGTATGCAACAGAGGCGTGGGGCCTGTTATTGCTTCAAACTTGAAGTCCTCTCCCAATACACAATTATCGATTGTATATACAGCCACTTACACAAAGAGCGGATGAAAAACCAATGGTGCATAGTATGTGATGGTCAAACTGCCCATGGTTTTCATTTTCAATCCCGGCACATCGTACATAGGGTCAAAACACGGATTTTATCAATGCGCACTCAACAGCTGCTTGCATAATAACCGAGGGTGTGAGCAAGCCTGACAATGCGGGCGGGTGTGATAAGTATCGAGTTATTAACGATAACGCCATCAGTCCTCACAAAGATGGGCTGTGGCGTTCTCCGCTTCAACAGGTTTCGCCATAACGGCGGAACAATAAACGTGATTAATGCCTCGGCTACCACGATACCCGATTGCGCCAATTCAATTTATGACCAATCTGAGCCGAATTTTGACAAGCCTGAATTATATTATGACGAGAATGTTGCTGATTTTATTATAATCACTGATACAATACAGAAACGCGCCACTGTTTGAACCAGAAGCGCCTCAGCTGAAGGAATGTAATCATGAGAAGAATTAATGCATTTGCTGTTTCATACTTGATGGCCGCGCCTGCCGTACACGCAGACATGTTTTTTGAGGCAACCGCTACAGCAATAGGTTTTGATTACATGGAGTTTGATCAAAACGGCGTTTTTCTCGACAAGGAAAATGGCGTCATCATCGGTCGTTCAGTATCTATTGGGTACATTGACAAGCTTGTCAGTCATATTATCAAGCACACCAGATATGATGGCGCGGTAGATTACATCGGCAAAACAGTCGGGGTGTCGCCACAACCACTGAATACACAAACGCAAGCAATACTATCACATACCTCATATCGTCAAATATGGAAAAATCTGCAGCATTATCACGGCGTAACCGTATACCTGGACTTATCACACAGCAGCTGGAGCAGAAACATATTGCCAACAGCAACACCTGTAGCCAGCAGCGGCCTGAAAGAGTCATATGACTGGTTCAGCGTTGAAGTCGGCATCTTCCTGGATATTATTAGAACGGCCAAACATGCTGTCGAGGTTGGATATGGCAAGTTCAAAAACCTGGACTCTACAATCTCTGTGTTGCTTAAAGGAAATGCCGCTCTGGGCACTAATGATGATATAACAACATTTGGCATTGGCGACCAGTCGGGAAACCGTTATACAATAGCTTATCGATATAAAATAAACCATGACTATATCGTAAGTGTTATATACGACAAAATTGATACAGGATTTGGCGCAAATGACACTATTGTTAGCAGGCCGCCAACTGGCTTGAACACCACGGTTGTGGAGCCAGCTAGCAATGCGCGGCATGCCACAGTAAATGTTAGTCTAGCTGTTTATTTCTAAAGGCGTCCTGATTCACTCATCCTTGAACGATTAGACCACGAAAAAAGCACAACTAACAGTTTGTTTTGGGCAACTTCGCTATTTACTTCATTGTCAACAAGCTGACAATTGCTGAAAAAGACGGCGCAATCATGCGCTGTGGAAACCCTGAATAAATCAGCCTCCATAACACGGGGACACAGAAAGCACACAGCAGGAGTTTACATGCATAATTTTATTTATACTATCGTATTATTAGCACTGATATCTGGCGACAGTCTTGCCACTGATAATCCAGATCCTCATGCCCATCATAGATCCATGATGAATCAAAAAGCGGGGTATCAGGTAGGCCACGCAGATTACCACATCCCCGATGTTACGCTTGTTGATCAACATGGAGTAAAACACAACCTTCCTGAGCTGTTGACCAATAATAAGCCCGTCATTGTCAGTTATATTTTTACGACATGCACTACAATATGCCCTGTGTTAACCGCAACCCTGGCTTCAGCATATAATGATTTGAGCGAAACAAATCCAAGCCCGACCATAGTCTCCATCAGCATTGATCCACAGGAGGATACACCAGCAAAATTACTGGAATATGCTAAAAAGTATGGTAAGCGCAGGGATTGGTATTTTCTCACAGGCGATCCAGGATCGATTGAGATAACGCAACGATCCATGAATGCATATCGTGGCAGCAAACTCAATCACGCACCTCTGACATATATAAAACCCCCATCCAGCTCACACTGGGTAAGGATAGAAGGCTTTACCAGCGCAGGCGCATTAGTAAATGAATACCGTAATGCCATCACAGAACAACATGCTAAATAGCATTCACTACCGTTGTCTTAGCGCAATCCTGCTGTATGGTATCGTCAGCGTTATTAACGCAACCACATTGGATGCCAAAAATATTAATCCCGGAAAAAATATTTATCTTAATGGCATCCTGGCGTCAGGCGAAAACTTGCAAGCCGTGTTGCGCAAAGACGTTACGATAAGTGGCGAGCAAGCCGCATGCGTCAACTGTCATCGTAGAAGCGGTCTTGGTACAACCGAGGGCCAAACTATAGTAATGGATATAACCTCCCGCACCCTGTTCTCGGACATCACATTAAAAGCGCGCAGGTACTTGCAATCAGAATCAAACGGTGCAACGCTCGAGCGCCCTGCCTACACACATAGGCTTCTCAAGCAAGCCATAGTTCAGGGGATTCGCTCAAATGGCAAGCCATTGAACCATACAATGCCTCGCTACACTTTGACAGACCATGACTACAATAACTTATTCACATATTTGACAACTTTGTCATCAAAACCCAGCGAAGGAGTAACAGACAAGGTATTTCATATCGCAACAATTATAGATACAGCCGCACCGGATGAAGAGATACACGCCATGCAGCAGGTTATCACGCAGTATGTTAACGAATATAACACGGAGACAAGATACGAAAGCAAGCGTGTAAAGCATGCGCCAATACAAAAAGAATGGCACTACGAAACATATCGAAAAATTCAACACCATTTTTGGCTAATCGACACGGACATCAATCAATGGAGGAATCAACTTGATAGATATTATATGTCACAACCTGTATTTGCAGTCATCAGCGGGCTAAGCCATAGAAGCTGGGGCGCCGTGGATGCGTTTTGTAACGATTATGCATTACCCTGCATATTCCCTACTGTTGATCATCCTGATGCATCCTCAAATAATTATTACTCACTATATTTCTCCAAAGGCATCGCCCTGGAGGCAGAGGCGCTTGCAAAGCACCTGCAAAAACAGGCATCAAATAACCCAATACATGTACTCCATTTAATAAATGACAAATATGCCAATGATAAGGCGCCAGGCATTATTACGAACAGCCTGTCTCATAATAACAATATCAAGCTTGAGCGCCGGATTATTTCCAGCACTGACACAGGACACAAGTCCACCCCTGGTGATGATTGGGACTCATATGACGCCATCATTCTATCCCTGTCAAACACTCAAATCAGCGAGCTTGTCAAGAAACTGAATTCACGAGGCAACACAAATCAAACACAATATTATGCCTTTTCAAACGCCAAATTTGACAAAGGCATTATTGATGCGGTTCGGCAATTAGATCTCAATTTCTTTATTGTGTCCCCATACGTTGATCAAACAATGCAGAAGCGAAAAATGCTACGTGCATCTGTATGGGCAAAATCAAGAAAAATTGATATCAAATACCCAAGGATTTTGTCGGATACTTTTACCGCTTTTATGATTGCCGGTAACGCTCTGCGGCATTTACGGGGAAACTACTATCGGGATTATTTACTGGAACTACTTGAGCACAAGGTAGAACGATCAGTTGTATCATCATTATATCCTCAACTTACTATCGGCCCAGGTCAAAGATATGCCGCAAAAGCATGCCGGATAGAAAAAGTCAGCGACTCATTTAACGCAGTTACACCCTGGATAGCACCATAGCACATCAGAATTTCAGCGCTTATAGAACTATCATATCAGGCAACGTGAACTCGCCTATTTTTACCGTTACTTTCTCGCCTTTTTTTACACGCATACCAGGGTTTGCAAAATACATGAAATATTGCCTGCCTTTTTTAACGAAGCGTGGCGACTGTCTTAGCACACCAATTTTTTCAGACGCGGGGACTTTTAATTGACTATTATCCAGATCCCGAATAACAACAGGGATAATTTTTTTATCAAACAGGAGTTTTGACTTTTCGATATCTGTCACTCGAAACCGGAAATCAAGCATGTAGCCAGCGGCTGTTAACCGTATAACAGGGTCTTTTATTCCCCAGTATTCGTATATTTCAACAGGCTTTGTGTTTTCATCAACACATGGCAACTCACAATTATCATGTGGCCCACATGCGCCCAGCACTGCAATCAGCAACGCGACCAATATGAATCGTAACCAATAACAGCACATAGGAGGCCTAAGCATTCCGGTTAATTGCAATAAGAGCAAGGATTGCAAACAGCATCGCCATGCCAACGGAAATATATAGACCGATACCAGTATTGCCCTCCTGTGGTATATATGATTCATTCACGCTTGCATCTTCCTTGTCTTCACTGTAGCCATATTGTTTTTTGCCCGTGTTACGACTATCAGCCGCATTATCGCTATACCCGCCTGGCGATTTAATATCATCGCTTCCAACCTCATCAATATGATTTGTGTCGCGTCTTCCAGGCATTGCTCTTGATGCTGACTGTGATTGTCTATCAAGCCAGGGGGCGCGTTCTTGACGATTGCTGTAGTTCGCCGAGAGGATCGCTTCATGCGTATCTGCACCCCCCTCTACCGTTTGATCCGTCTCAGCTATCTTATCCGCTTTTTCCCCCGCACCTGAATTCAGGTGCGCAGTATTTATGAGTACCAGGTTATTACCCGTTGTACTGGCTGCTACATTTTGCTTGTTTGAATTCGGCGCATTCGCTTCCTTGGCTACTTGCCCACTGGCCTTGTTATCCTGCTGATTGCTCTTGTTGTCACCTGTATCACTGATAGTAGTATCTTGCAGCACGGAATCTGTCGCATCCGTTGCTGCTGTAGTGTCTGTCGATGTCTGTGTATCAGCAGCAACGCCAGTTTCGGCATTCTCCGTGTTCGGTTGATTGCTCTGTACAACAACAGATGAAACTTTGTTGTTGATAGTCACGGGTATTACCCCGTTTCCATCCGCGAATGGATTAGCATCAGACTCCGCAACGACAATATTGGAAGCCCCCTCGCCTATGGCAACGACTTGAATGGTTGCAACCGGAATATTTCCTTCCAGGCCATTAAAATGCGAGAAAAATATATCCTTCACCTGGCCCCGGTTATTATCAATAATGCCGCTTCGATTAACAAAACTCCACGCTGGGCTTATCTGTACAGCGGTCACTTTTATGACCTTCTGGTTATAGAATACATTTACACCTCCACCGTGTGTGGTGGGGAAATTGACCAGATCGATAGTTATGCTGGCTGTATCACCGATATTTAAATTTGGTGAATTTATATCCACAGCCACTTCTGCAGCGAAACTGTTAAAAACACTCGCAAATAAAAATATACCAAATAATAACAATCGCTTATAACATTTCATGGTTACAGCTCCGCTGCTCGATCTAGAAATAATGGTTCACAAAATATAGCAGTAATGCATAAGTATAGCGTTGAAATACCTGTTTTTCGTTGGACAAATCAAAGCCATTTTCCGCCGTCAATACCACCGTAATCTCAAATGTCCGGATTGCAAGCACTCTCAGCTTTCCCCTGCATATCACCGTATGACTACATCCAGATCTTCTGTAACACACAGCGGCTCAGGCTGACCACGTCATAGTTTATGCTACACTCCCCGCCAGACGCGGCTCGCCGAGCCTGAACGCATACTTATTCCGCGGGCAATTACTCATGGCTGAACCTGATCGTTCAGAAAAAACCGAAAGCCAGTTCCAGGCGCTGAACAGGGCGCTGCAAACCGGCACCATGCAGCATGCCCGCGCCATGCTGAATGAGCTCACGCCTGCCGAAATTGCGCATCTGCTCGAATCGGTGCCGCCCGCCGAGCGCCAGTTCCTGTGGGATCTGGTCGACCCGGAAAAAGAAGGTGAGGTGCTGATCGACCTCAGCGAAGAACTGCGCAACAGCCTGATTCGCGACATGTCGCTGGATGACCTGGTTAACGCCACCGAAGGCATGGATGTCGATGACCTGGCTGACTTCATCCAGTCACTGCCGGATCGCATCACCACCCAGGTGCTGACCTCGCTCGACACCCAGCACCGCGAGCGCCTCGAAGCCGTGCTTTCCTACCCGGAGGACAGCGCCGGCGGCCTGATGAACACCGACATGGTGACGGTGCGCGCCGAGGTAACGCTGGATGTGGTGCTGCGCTATCTGCGCAAGCTGGGGGAACTGCCTGAACACACCGACAGCCTGATTGTCACCACCCGCGACAATACCTATGTCGGCATTCTGCCGTTGACCCGGCTGGTCACATCCGATCCGGAATTGACCGTGGGCGAAGTCATGGATCGCGACGCCGAAGTCATCAAGGCCAGTATGGAAGATGATGATGTCGCCAAGATATTCGAAACCCACGATCTGATTTCAGCGCCGGTTGTCGATGAAAACATGAAACTGCTGGGCCGCATCACCGTGGACGATGTAGTCGACGTGATTCGTGAAGAAGCCGAGCACTCCGTGCTGAGCATGGCCGGCCTGAATGAAGACGACGACCTGTTCGCGCCGGTGGTGACCAGTTCGCGCCGCCGCGCCATCTGGCTCGGCATCAACCTGCTGACCGCCTTCATGGCGTCGTGGGTGGTGTCGCATTTTGAAACGACCCTGCAACAGGTTGTCACCGTTGCCGTGTTGATGAATGTGGTCGCCAGCATGGGCGGCATTGCCGGCACCCAGACGCTGACGCTGGTGATTCGTGGCCTGGCGCTGGGACAAATCAGCCGCAGCAACCGCGGCTGGCTGTTTTCCAAGGAAGTGATTGTCGGCTTGCTCAACGGGGTTGGCTGGGCGATGGTGATTGCATTGATCGCCGCGCTCTGGTTCAACGACATCCATGTCGCTTATGTGATTGCCGCCGCGACCATCATCAACCTGCTGGTGGCTTCTTTCTCCGGCGTCGCCATCCCGCTGCTGATGCGCAAGTTCCATGTCGACCCGGCGCTGGCCGGCAGCGTGGTTCTGACCACAATCACCGATATTGTCGGTCTGTTTGTGTTTCTCGGTCTGGCGACCGTATTTTTGCTGTAAGGCGATTGCTTTTGCGGCTTACACAGCGCGCAATCAAACACTGATTGATTGTTGCCGATGTGCTGATGCAAGCGCTGACCGGCTCACTCTACTTCTATGAGATAGATCTTGATCCCTTGTGAAAAAATACCCGCTATGCGGCTATGCCCGCGTCGGATATATACAGCTGATCAACCGCCTATTTTCAGAAAATCAAACAGGCCACGTTTGTCTGCGTTTTCCTGCAATGCCTGCACCACCTGCTGATAACCGGCCGCTCTGGCGACATGCTCTGCTTTCTCACGCTTGTTGTTGCGCAAATCCACATCCGCTCCGGCTTCCAGCAACAGCTTGACGCTGTCGACATGGTTGTTCATCGCCGCCAGTATCAGCGCTGTATTGCCCACCTTGTTCTGCGCATCAATACGCGCGCCATGCTTCAACAGCAAACCAACCGACGGGGCGCGCCCCTTGCTGGCCGCCACCATCAAGGCGGTATTGCCGTCGCTGTCAGTTAGATTGATATTCTGGCCGCGTTTGATTAATAACCGCAGTATCTCCGGACTTTTCAGCGCTGCAGCCTTGTGCAATACATTGAAACCTGCGCTGTCCGTATTCACCGACATGCCGCTGTCGAGCAGCAATGCGAGATTATCCGCGCGACCGGCGTCCACAGCATACCACAGCACACTGCGACCGGATTTGTCCCTGGCGTTTTTGTCAGCCCCGGCGCGCAGCAGGCTGCGCACAATCGCAACCGGCATCGACATCGCCAGCATCAGGGTATTGCGCCCGTCAGGCAACACAACACTGGCATCGGCGCGCTTTTTCAGCAGGCGTTGACTTGCCTGCCGGTTGTTGGCCTGCAGGGCGAACAGCAGCGCGGTATTGCCTGCGCGGTCCTTGATGTTGACATCGGCGCCAGCATTCAGCAACACTTCAGCGGCTTCGGCTTTGTTATTTTCCAGCGCCAGCATAAGCGCTGTCTTGCCCTGCGCGGTGCGATGGTTGATATCCGCGCCTTTTTCCAGCAAGCGGCTGACCAGTTTGTGATACCCCTGCAAGGCTGCGCGCGTCAGTGGCGAATGCCCTTCACGGTCATGCTGATTGACATTCACTCCCTTGCGCAACAATGCATTGACCACATCCTGCTGTCCGCGCCAGACAGCAATCATTAACGGCGTCCAGCCTTTGTACTGTTTGTCATTGGCTTCCTGCAGCGCCGCCAGTTTGTGCTTGACTGACAGGCTGTTTTTGTTGCTTTTCGGCAGGCGCGCGCCGTATTTTTTCAGCAATGATACAACCGCCTTGTGACCGGCATTGTTGGCGCGCACGATGGCGGTCTGTTTCTTCTGATTGCGCACATCAATACGCGCCTTGTGCGCCAACAGTTCTTTCACCACCAACTTGTGGCCCCTGCCGGTCGCCAGCATCAACGCGGTGTTGCCGTTAATGTCCTTGCTGTTGATGTTGGCCCCGGCTTTAAGCAACAGCCTGACCATCGCCGTCTCGCCTTTTTCCGCCGCCAGCAGTATCGGTCGATTGCCAAAACGATCACCCTCACGCGCGCTGGCGCCATGCCGCAACAGCAGGCCCACCATGTCCGCCTTGCCGCTTTCGATAGCATCCAGCAGCAACGGTCTGCCAGCATCATCTTTATGTTTTGCGTCAGCGCCCTGCTTCAGCAAGGCTTCGACCGTCACCACGTCGCCCGCCCGCACCGCTGACGACAGGGCGGCCTCTTCGTCGATATGTTCCGGCAACTGCGCCAGCTGTACATCCTGCAATTTCTTCAAACGTTTATCGGCCTTTTTATAACCCTGCTTGGATGCCTGCTGGAACCAGTATTTGGCCTGTTGCAAGTCGCGCTCCAGACCAATGCCGCGCTCATAATAGACGCCCAGCGAATATTGCGCGCGCTTGTATTTTTTTCTGGCTGACTGCCGCATCCAGTATGCCGCCTTGGATTCATCCTGTTTCACGCCCTGGCCATTGGCCAACATCACGGCGAGGTGATATTGCGCCTCGCGGTCGCCCGAGCGCGCCAGCGGATACAGTATTTTGACCGCCTTGCTGAAATCATGACTGCGAATCGCCAGTTTGGCGTCGGAAAGATGCGCCGCCATCACACTCATCGGCAACAACAGCGTGGCCGCGCAGACCAGCATCCCTAGCAGTTTTCGCATCAGGCTGTACCGTATTTGGTTTCGACTTCGATGCCGATGCTTTTCAGGAAGGGAGTCGGCAGGATACCGCCGGCGCAAACAATCACCGCATCATTCTCGATGCACAACTCACCGCCTTCGGTAGTGATGGTCACGGTCTTTTCCTCGATAGATTTGACATTGGATTTCATCAACACCTGCAAACGCCCCTGTTGTTCCGCTTGTGCAATTTTTTGACGGTTTTTTTCCTTGGCGCGTGAAAACGCTTCACTGCGGTAGGAAATGCTGACCGTTGTTCCCGGCGCCTCCGAAAGACTGATGGCCGCTTCCAGCGCACTGTCACCGCCACCGACGACCAGCACATGCTGGTTGCTGTATTGCTCGGCGTCAATCAGACGATACACCACCTTGCTTTGTTCCTCACCCGGCACGCCCAGTTTGCGCGGCGTGCCGCGGCGGCCAATGGCGAGCAATACAGCGCGGGCGTGAAATTCTCCCTGCGTCGTTGTCACCAGAAAGCTGTCGCCCTGCGGGATGACTTTTTCCACCCGCTGTCCGGTTTGAATCTGTAACCCGGTTTGATTGATGATGCCCTCCCAGAACTCCATCAATGCTTCCTTGGTGGTTTCCTTGAAGTGCATTTTACCCACGACGGGCAAATCCACTGGCGCTGTCATCACAATCTTGCCACGCGGATAATGTGATACTGTACCGCCCATTGAGTCCTGTTCCAGGGTGACAAATTTCAGTTTCTTTTCCATCGCCATCAATGATGCGGCGATTCCCGCCGGACCGGCGCCAACGATTACCACGTCCAGCGGGTGTTTGCCGATGCCGTCGAGCTTGCTGATTGCCGCCATCGCCTGCCTGCCCTGGGTGGCGGCGTTTCGAATCAGTCCCATGCCGCCAAGCTCGCCAGCGATAAAAACACCCGGCACATTGGTCTGAAAATCCTCACCAACCTGGGGGATATCGACCCCACGCTTTTCGGTGCCGAATACCAGCTCGATGGCTTGAAACGGGCAGGCTGTCTTGCAGGCGCCATGACCGATGCAATGCGAAGGATCCACCAGATGCGCCTTGCCATGCAGCACGCCAAGCACGGTTTTTTCCGGGCAGGCGCTGACGCAGGTGCCGCATCCCAGGCATTTGTTGTGATCGATCAGCGGGTGTAGCGAGGCCGGCTCGGTCATGCCCGACTCGACGGACTCCCTGAGCAAGGCCTGGCTGCGCCGGTGCCGCTGCTGATACAGCCAGAGGTAAATCGACAGAATCAGTATGGCAGGCGCAGCATACAGCAGGTATGTTGTCTGCATATCCATTGGGGGAAGTGAAATACTCGTTGGCTCAAGTATATGGCATAACGGAAAAAATGCTGAAAAGTCTCCTTTTTGAGACTGTTAAATCGTCAGTTTTAATTGAGGAAGCGCTGATTGATTCAAGGAGTATGCTGCACCGCGATGCGCTGCTGTCGTCACCCCTTGATAAGCTATTGAAAATGAAGAAAAAGATAAAATCGCCTATGGTTTGCCCCAGGATTTTTTCTTGCTCTGATAATCCCTTCATTCAGATGGTAAACAGCACATCCACCCGGGCATGCGTGAATCATGGCTTCCCTTGATAATTTAACAGCCGAAAAACAGCATCCACTCGCTTTGTGAACTATATTGCCTGATATCTATCTGATGTCAGGTCGTTATTCCACGACCAGCTTAAGTATAACTTAATTTTATGAATTCACAGACATCGAGCAGCCTTTTCAATAAAATCAGCCGCTATTTTTTCAGCAAACTGTTTACCTTGCTTGTTACAGGATTGCTGATTTATGGCTGGTCGCGCCGCGATAGCAACTATATCACAGCGGAGAGTGGAGTCGGCTATCTGTTGGGCATCGTTGGCGGCAGCCTGATGCTGGTGCTGCTGCTGTATCCGCTCAGCAAACGCAACCGGCTGCTCAACCGTCTTGTTCCGCTGCGCTTCTGGTTTGGTTTTCACATGTTTCTCGGTGTGGTCGGGCCGGTCATGATTCTGTTCCACGCCAACTTTCAGCTCGGCTCGCTCAACAGCAACATCGCCCTGTTCAGTATGATTATCGTCGCCAGCAGCGGTTTGTTCGGGCGGTATTTTTATACGCACATCCATCACGGTCTGTACGGCAGACGCATTTCATTGCAGGAACTCAAGCAAAACCTCGCATCCGAGCATAACAACCTGTTCTCAGATGAAAGCCTGGATGATAATTTTCGCAGCCGGCTCGATGCTATTGAACAAAAAGTCATGGAACCCTACAGCGGGGTATTTGCGTCTCTCTCACATGCCATGCTGCTGGCGGCGAGCGCGCGCCGCATCAAAAAGCGCCTGACAGAACAATTCAGGAATACTGAAGATTACGCCCGAATCAAAAAAGAAGTCGCCCGCTACGTGCTGGCCCTGAGGAAAATCACCGCATTCAAACTCTACGAAAGACTGTTTTCACTGTGGCACCTGTTCCACCTGCCGCTGTTTTTTATGATGCTTATTACTGCCGTGGTGCACATATTTGCTGTGCATATGTACTGATGGAGACCCTGTTCCGAATGAAGGACTACATGAATCGTCTGTTCCCCATCCTCCTAATCGCGCTGGCGGCCCTGCCGCAAACAGCTGATGCGGATTCGTTCAAAACCCTGCTGATGCCAGGCAAACTGATATCCGCGCATGAAAAATACGAAGAGGACTGTGATCAGTGTCACGACACCGGCTCAAAGGCGCGACAGGGTCGTTTGTGCATGAAATGCCACGAACACGAAAACATTCTCGATGACATCAGCAACAAAACCGGCTATCACGGTCGCCTGCCCGCAGACAGCAGCCTCAACTGCAAGCATTGCCATACTGAACACAAGGGCAGAAAGCACAACATTATCCTGTTCAACCCGTTGACCTTCAATCACGACCAGACTGACTTCAGGTTGAAAGGCGGCCACATCAAGGCAAAATGCAACCAGTGTCACAAAAAAGACAAAAAATACGCTGATGCGCCCTCCCGCTGCATCAGCTGCCACAAAAAAGACGATGTTCACAAAGGCAAGCAAGGCAAAAAATGCCAGAATTGTCATTCCGCCGCCAGCTGGAAAAAATCCGCATTCGACCACGACAAAACCGATTTCAAACTCAGGGGACGGCACAAGAAAACCGCCTGCTCGGCGTGCCACATCAACAAACAATACAAGGACACCCCCAAGCAGTGTGTCAGCTGTCATAAAATTCAGGATGTTCACCGCAACGCCTACGGCGAAAAATGTCATACCTGCCACAAACCATCAAAATGGAGCAAGGCGCGGTTCAATCACGACAAAACCGAATTCAAGCTGAAAGGCAGGCATAAAAAAGTCAGCTGTCAGCTTTGCCATGCTCCCGGCAAGCCCGCCGGCAAGGCGCCAAAACAGTGCGTCGCCTGCCACAAAGCGGATGATGCGCATAAAAAACAGTTCGGCGCCAAATGCCAGGACTGTCACAGCGCCGCTGGTTGGCAAAAAACGACCTTTCGTCATGACAAAGCCACAAAATTTCCGCTGGAAGGGAAACATTCTTCACTTTCCTGCGTGTATTGTCATAGGGGCAAGCTGGGTAAGGAGAAGCTGAAGACCAGTTGCTACAGCTGCCACAAGGCAAAAGATGTTCATGACGGAAAACAGGGCAAAAAATGTAATAACTGCCATAATAGTGAGAGCTGGCGCAGTGGCGCCGGCTTCGATCATGACCTGTCAGCCTTCCCGCTCATAGGCATGCATGCCAGCACCCAGTGCGAGGAATGCCATCAGGATACGCATTACGCCCAGACGGCAACTGCATGCAACTCGTGCCACGCGGATGATGATACACATGAGACACGGCTGGGAACAGATTGTGAAACGTGCCATAACCCGAATGACTGGAATATCTGGCTGTTCGACCACGACAAGCAGACAAACTTCCGCATTGACGGCGCACATAAGGAATTAGGGTGTTATGACTGTCACCAGTCACACTCAAATGGAAAACTCCAGGCATCAACTGATTGCATCAGTTGCCACCGAAATGATGACAAACACAATCGGCAATTTGGGCGCAACTGCGAACGTTGCCATACTACAGACAGTTTCAGCGATATAACAATTCAATAGACGGAAAACATGATGCCGGCACAACAGAGTAATATTCACAATATAATCTTTACAATACTGCTGTTAGTAGCGTTCACAGCCAGCTCGGGCGCGCTCGCCGCCAAATCCGGTTTCGAACATTTCACAACCGGCTTTCCGCTAATTGGAAAACACGAACGTATCGAATGCGCCGCCTGCCATGCAGGCGGACAATTCAAGGGAACACCGGTTGAATGCGGCCAATGTCACAATAATGTGCGCACGATCGGTAAACATCCCAACCACATCAACAGCAGTGATTTTTGTGATGATTGCCATACGGTGGACTCATGGACCAACGCCAGCTTCGATCATTCCAATGCAACAGGCTCTTGTAATCTTTGCCACAACAATTCTGTAGCCACAGGCCCGTCAGCTACCCATATCCAGGTCGACATGTCCAATTGCGATGATTGTCACAACACAATCAGCTTCACTCGGGCGCGCATGGATCACAGCCTGGCAACCGGCACATGCTCATCCTGCCATAACGGCGTGACCGCCAGAGGCAAACACCCCACCCACCCGCAAACCAACAGCGAGTGTGATGTTTGCCATACCACCAATAACTGGCGCGCATCCAGTTTTGATCACAGCGGCATCAACCAGCCTTGCAGCAGCTGTCACAATGGAACAATCGCAACCGGCAAATCAGCGACGCATATCGCAACAAATGGCGAATGCGATACCTGTCACCTTACAACCAACACATGGCTGGGCGCCAAATTTGACCATGGCAATATTACCCAGGCGTGCAGCAGCTGCCACAATGGAACCATAGCAACAGGTAAAAATGCAGGACATATCCAGACCAGCAGCGAGTGCGACACCTGCCACCTGTCCACCACCACATGGGCCGGCGCAGGGTTTGACCATAGCTCCATAACCCAGCCTTGCAGCAGTTGCCATAACGGTACGATCGCCACTGGCAAAAGCGCCAGCCACATTCAGACCAATGCGGAATGTGACACCTGCCACCTCTCTACCAACACCTGGCGAGGCGCAACCTTTGATCACAACAACATTACCAGCTCATGCGTCAGCTGCCATGACGGCGGAACCGCGACCGGCAAAAACAGCACCCACTTTATCACTACTCTGGACTGCGACCGCTGTCACAGCACAGCCCGGTGGAAACCGACTATTTTGTTCCGTCATGATTCACCCGACTATCCAGGCGATCATCGCTCTGCTGTCAAATGTCAGGATTGCCACACCACTAACAATGCAACCATTGCATGGCCTTTCGCTGCATACAAACCTGATTGCGCGGGCTGTCATGCGAAGGACTACAAATCAGGCCCTCACAAGAGACAAGAAAGCCCGGTAAAATACTATACTGTCAGTGAGCTGCGTGACTGTTCAGGCTCGTGCCACGTCTATAACAGTAATGGCGCCATCCTGAAAAGACGTGATAGCAAGCACCGTGCAAGCGGCGGCGGCTTTTAAGTCACATTATTCTGCTAACCAATACAACAAGACGCTGTCAAAAAATGCGCCATGGTCAGGCTTTGCCAATACTATTCCTCATCTTTCTGACGCTGTGCGGCATTGCGCCTGCACATGCCGCCACAAACAAATACACCATTGTGCTGGCATCCGCGCCCGGCACAAATAACCAGTGGATACCACGCTCGCTTCATGCTTTGCGCGGGTATACGCTTTATGTCACACAGGCTGAAATAAAAGGAAAAGCATGGGAGCGACTTAATGTCGGCTTCTTCGATAGCAGAAAACAAGCTGTCGCCACCCTGAAAAACCTCAAATCAAACTATCCCGGCGCATGGATCAGAAAGGTCTCATCCAAAGAGATACAGTTCGCCCGGCGTAATGCGCTGAAAACAGGCAAGCGCCTGGCAACTACAAAAACACCAGCAAAAAGAAAGCGCAGCAAGCCTTCACCTGGCAACGCCAAACTGGACAAGCTGATGCGGCAGGCAAAAACCGCGTTCAAAAAGAAACAGTACGCCAAAGCAATCCGCCTGTTTTCAGCGATCACACATTACAGCGATAACAAATATTCACAGGAGGCCCTGGAATTACAGGGTCTTGCCAGACAACGCAAGGGGCAAAAAGCCCAGGCCGCCAGAGTGTATGAACAGTACCTCAAACTTTACCCGGACTCGGAGGGCGCTGTCAGGGTCAAGCAGCGGCTCACCGGCTTGCTGACGGAAACGCGAGCGCCGCGCAAAAAATTAACGCTTCGCACTGCAGCCAGCGTCAATGAATTCACCACGTATGGCAGTATTTCCCAGTTTTACCGCCACGATGAAACACGCGCGGCGGACACCGGCGCCCTTACCACCGTTTCGCAGCTGATTACCTTTGCGGACTACACAGCGATAGAACGGATAGATGATATCGAACACCGCTACCAGATCACGATAGATAACACCTATGACTTTCTCGACAGCCGAAACAAAAGTGAATTCAGGATTACCGAGCTGTATTATGATATCAGCGCGCGCAGCACAGGCTCCTCTGCGCGCATTGGCAGACAGTCGCTTCGTATCGGCAGCCTGCTCAACCGTTTTGATGGTCTCCAGGCCGGCTACCAGATTACACCGGATATCCGCATCAATTTGATTGGCGGCCTGCCGGTAGAGACGGATAACAAGACTTCGTTCAACAGGCACAAGTCTTTCTATGGCGTCATTTTCGAGTCTGGCACGTTTTTGCAGCACTGGAACGCCAACCTGTTTCATTTCAGGCAAACAGTGGACGGTGTCGATGACCGCATCAGCTCGGGCGCTGAAGTCCAGTATCGCGGCGACCAGCTCTCCGTATTCAGCACGGTTGACTACGATTCATTGTACAAGACTCTGAATACAGCATTTGTCAACGCCACGCTGACGCTGAATGCAAAACAGTCAGTCCACGCCAGTGTTTTTATGCGCAGGGCGCCGCCGCTGGCGACCAGCAATGCGCTTATCGGTCAGACCGCAACCAGCATCACCGAGTTACAGCAAACGCTTAACCTGAATATTGAGCAGATCCATCAGCTTGCAAAAGACCGCACAGCTGACAGCAAGACAGCAACTGTTGGCGGCACACATAAATTGCGAAAAAACCTGCAGGTCAATCTGGATATTACACTGGCGCATACCGGCAGCACGATCAGTTCGCAAAAAGTCCCCGCGACGCCCAGCACCGGCACCGATTTCTTTATCAGCAGCCAGCTGGTTGGCAACAATCTGATATTGAAAAATGACACAGGCGTACTGGGTTTCCGCTATTTCAACACCAAGGCGTCCGATACCCTGTCGCTGATCGCCAACTCGCGCATACCGGTGACGCGCAACTGGCGCATCTATCCGCGGTTGCAATACGATTTACGAAATATCCGCAATGGCGGCACCCAGAGCAAACTGCGGGCGCTGTTCAAAACCGACTATCGGTTGCGGCGCAATGTGCGTTTCGACCTGGAAATCGGCTACGACGACACGACCGAAAGCGACGCCAGCCAGTCACTGGGCAGCAATAGCCTGTTCTATACGCTGGGATACCGATACGATTTCTGATGACTGGCCCGGCAATAGCGCTTTGGCTTAACCCCGGCGGCTCGCCTGCAAACGCAAGCGCAAGGCATTCAGCTTGATGAAGCCATCGGCGTCTTTCTGGTCATAGGCGCCGCCGTCATCCTCGAAGGTGGCGATGTTTTCATCGAACAGGGAATCATCCGACTTGCGGCCGACGATATCGACATTGCCCTTGTACAGCTTCACCCGCACCACGCCGTTGACGTACTGCTGGGAGGCGTCGATCATCTGCTGCATCATTTCGCGTTCCGGGCTCCACCAGTAACCGTTGTAAATCAGTTTGGCGTAGCGCGGCATCAGCTCATCTTTCAGATGCGCGACTTCGCGATCCAGGGTCAATGATTCCATCGCGCGATGCGCGCGCAGCATGATGGTTCCGCCAGGGGTTTCGTAGCAGCCCCGCGATTTCATGCCGATATAACGGTTCTCGACGATGTCATCGCGGCCAATGCCGTTCTCGCCGCCCAGCTGGTTCAGTTTTGCCAGCACCTGCGCCGGGGTCATCTCCTCGCCATCAATGGCGGTGATGTCGCCCTGCTGGTAGGTCAGCTCGACATACACGGGTTTGTCCGGCGCTTTTTCGGGCGACACCGTCCAGCGCCACATGTCTTCTTCCGGCTCCGCCCAGGGGTCTTCCAGAATGCCGCCTTCGTAGGAAATGTGCAGCAGGTTGGCGTCCATCGAGTACGGTGACTTTTTGCCCTTGTTGAAGTCGATCGGTATGTTGTGCTTTTCGGCGTAGGCCATCAGTTTTTCGCGCGACAGCAAGTCCCATTCGCGCCACGGCGCAATTACCTGCACACCGGGCTTGAGCGCGTAGGCGCCCAGTTCAAAACGAATCTGGTCGTTGCCCTTGCCGGTGGCGCCGTGTGAAATCGCGTCGGCGCCGGTTTCGTTGGCGATTTCCACCATGCGCTTGGCGATCAGCGGACGCGCAATCGAAGTGCCGAGCAGGTATTCGCCTTCATACACGGTGTTGGCGCGAAACATGGGAAATACAAAGTCGCGCACAAACTCTTCTGTGAGGTCATCGATATAAATTTCTTTCACGCCCAGCGCCTCGGCCTTGCCGCGCACCGGCTCGACTTCCTCGCCCTGACCGATGTCGGCGGTGAAGGTCACCACTTCGCATTGATACTCGTCCTGCAACCATTTGAGAATGACGGAGGTGTCGAGGCCGCCGGAATAGGCGAGTACGGCTTTTTTGATCGATGACATAGCTGGGCTCCTGAACAGAAGCGGCGAATTATACAGCGCCATCCAATGAATAATGAATAGTGAATAATGAATATTGGCGGCAATGGTCGTGTTGCGGCGGCGATATTCGGGGTTCTGTCAGTCGACTATGACGGCGAATGAAACTATAATCGCGCCTCGGCTCGCAGGAAAATCAGGCAGTTAACATCATTCCGCACTGATCGGGCCAATAACAACATTATAACTTCGCTTAATTTGCCGCTATCTTCCTTTATTTTTCGGTAAATTTCCCGAACGTGTGAGATTTTTATGACTGACTACCAGGACATCGACCCGCAGGAAACCCAGGAATGGCTGGACGCGATCAGCGCCGTCATCGAAAACGAAGGCGTCGAGCGCGCCCATTTTCTGCTGGAACAGCTGATCGACCAGGCCCGCCGCAACGGAGCCAATCTGCCTTTCACCAATAACACGGCCTATCTCAACACCATTCCGCCGCATCTGGAAGAGCGCACCCCCGGCGATCCGGAGCTGGAATACAAGATTCGCTCGCTGATTCGCTGGAATGCGATGGCGATGGTGGTGCGCGCCAACCGCGAATCCTCCGAGCTGGGCGGCCACATCGCCAGCTTCGCCTCGGCGGCGACGCTTTATGATGTTGGCTTCAACCACTTTTTTCACGCGCCGGATCACCAGCACGGTGGTGACCTGATTTTCATGCAGGGCCACTCTGCGCCCGGCATCTATGCCCGCGCCTATCTGGAAGGCCGTCTCGACGAAGAACAGCTGGATAATTTCCGCCAGGAAGTCGACGGCAACGGCCTGTCCTCCTACCCGCACCCCTGGCTGATGCCGGACTTCTGGCAGTTCCCGACCGTGTCCATGGGCCTCGGCCCCATCATGTCGATTTACCAGGCGCGATTCATGAAATACCTACAGCACCGCGGCCTGGCCAAAACCGACAACCGCAAGGTATGGGCCTTCTGCGGCGACGGCGAAATGGACGAACCGGAATCACTGGGCGCGATTTCGCTCGCCGGGCGCGAAAAACTCGACAACCTGATTTTTGTGATTAACTGCAACCTGCAACGCCTCGACGGCCCGGTGCGCGGCAACGGCAAAATCATTCAGGAACTGGAGTCGGTGTTCCGCGGCGCGGGCTGGAATGTCATCAAGGTCATCTGGGGCGGCTACTGGGATCCCTTGCTGGCGAAAGACAAACACGGCCTGCTACGCAAGCGCATGGAAGAAGTGGTCGACGGCGACTACCAGAACTACAAGGCCAAAGACGGCGCCTATGTGCGTGAGCATTTCTTCGGCAAATACCCCGAGCTGAAAGCCATGGTCGCCAACATGACCGACGAGGACATCTGGCGGCTCAATCGCGGCGGCCACGACCCGCATAAAGTCTACGCCGCCTATGCCGCCGCCATGAAACACAGCGGCCAGCCCACCGTAATTCTGACCAAAACGGTAAAAGGCTATGGCATGGGCGAAGCCGGCGAAGGCCAGAACACCACGCATTCACAAAAGAAAATGAATGTGGATGCGCTGCGCGCCTTCACCAAGCGCTTCAACATTCCACTCACTGAAGAACAAATCGAAAACGCGGAATATTACAAGCCCGAGCCGGACAGCGAGGAAATCAAATACATGCAGGCGCGGCGCAAGGCGCTGGGCGGCTACCTGCCTTCGCGCAAACATCTGGCGGCGCCGCTGGAAGTGCCCGACCTGTCGATTTTCGATGCGCTGCTGCAAGGCTCCGGTGAGCGCGAAATGTCGACCACCATGGCCTTCGTGCGCATGCTCACCATTCTGGCGCGCGACAAGAAAGTCGGCAAAAACGTGGTGCCGATTGTGCCGGACGAAGCGCGCACCTTCGGCATGGAAGGCATGTTCCGCCAGCTGGGCATCTATTCTTCCGTCGGCCAGTTGTACGAACCGCAGGACAAGGAACAGGTGATGTTTTACAAGGAAGACAAGAGCGGTCAGATTCTGGAAGAAGGCATCAACGAAGCCGGTTCGATGTCATCCTGGATTGCCGCCGCCACCGCCTACAGCGCGCACGGCATCAACATGATTCCGTTCTACATCTATTACTCCATGTTCGGCTTCCAGCGCATCGGCGACCTGGCCTGGGCGGCGGGCGACATGCAGGCGCGCGGCTTTTTGATTGGCGGCACCGCCGGGCGCACCACGCTGGCGGGCGAAGGCCTGCAACACCAGGACGGCCACGGCCTGCTGCTGGCGTCCACCATTCCCAACTGCGTCGCCTACGACCCATGCTTCGCCTACGAAATGGCGGTGATTATTCACGACGGCATGCGGCGCATGGTGCAGGAACAGGAAAACATTTATTACTACATCACCGCGATGAACGAAAACTATGTGCAACCGCCGATGCCGAAAGGCGTTGAGCAGGGCATCGTTCGCGGCATGTACCTGTTCCAGGCAGGCAAGGCCAAAAAAGGCCAGACCAAAGTGCAGCTGTTCGGCAGCGGCGCCATTCTGCGTGAAGTCATCAAGGCGGCCGAGATACTGGAAAAAGACTGGAACATCGTCGCCGACATCTGGAGCATCACCAGCTACAACGAACTGGCGCGCAACGCCCGCGCCTGCGAGCGCTGGAACATGCTGAATCCTGACAAACCACCACGCACCGCCTACATCGAAGACTGCCTGCAAGGGCGTGAAGGCCCGGTGATTGCCGCATCGGATTACGTGCGCAACGTCGCAGACCAGGTTCGCGGTTATGTTGGCCGCTCCTACACCGTACTCGGCACCGACGGCTACGGCCGCTCCGACACGCGCAAGAAACTGCGTCATCACTTTGAAGTCAACAGTCAGTACGTCACGCTGGCCACGATTAAAACGCTGGTGGATGAAGGCAAGCTGGATGCGTCCAGCCTCAAGGACGCCATTAACAAATATGACATCGACACCAGCAAACCCAACCCGCTGTACGCATAAGGGGCAGGACAATGGCTGAAATCAAAGACATTCTTGTTCCCGACATCGGCGACTTCGAAGGCGTCGAAGTAATCGAAATCAT
>JALWPK010000204.1 GCA_026995045.1 Gammaproteobacteria bacterium
GATTGAAGAAAAATTCGGCAAGGACAATCTGCCGGAGGCGCCGCGCGTGTTCAAAAACAAATCCAAGAACGCACAGGAAGCGCATGAAGCGATTCGCCCGACCTCGGTGCGCCATCTGCCTGAGCAAATCAAGTCGCATTTAAAACCGGACCAGTTCGCCCTGTACGAACTCATCTGGAAACGCGCCATGGCCTGCCAGATGATTCACGCCACGCTGGATACGGTATCGGTCGACCTTGCCTGCGGCGAAGGCAACCAGTTCCGCGCCAACGGCTCCACCATCAAACACGCCGGTTTCATGGCGTTGTATATGGAAGATACCGACGACGGCAAGGAAGATGACAGCAAGGACCGCATACTGCCCGACATGACCGAAGGCGAAGCCATCGACCTGCTGGAAATTCACAGCGACCAGCATTTCACCGAACCGCCGCCGCGTTACACCGAAGCCAGCCTGGTGAAATCACTGGAAGAATACGGCATCGGCCGCCCGTCCACCTACGCCAGCATTATTTCCACGCTGGTCAATCGCGGTTATGTCGAACTGGAAAACCGCCGCTTTACTCCCACTGACATCGGCCTCATCGTCAACGGTTTTCTCACCGACCATTTCACCAAATACGTCGATTACGAATTCACCGCCAACCTGGAAGACGAACTCGACGCGATTTCACGCGGTGAAAAGGAATGGGTGCCATTGATGAAAGCCTTCTGGGAGCCGTTCAAGGAACAGGTCGAAGACAAGGAAGCCAATGTCAGCCGCGCCGATGTGGCGCAGTCGCGCCTGATTGGAACCGACCCGGAAACCGGCAAGCCGGTGACGGTGCGCATGGGCCCCTATGGCCCGTTCGTGCAAATCGGCGACAAGGATGACGAGGAAAAACCCAAATTCGCCAGCCTCAAGCCTGGCATGAAAATGCACGAGGTCACCATGGACGACCTCGAACTGCTGTTCTCCCTGCCCAAGGATCTGGGCGAAACCCCGGAAGGCGAGCCGCTGTCGAGCAACTATGGCCGCTTCGGCCCCTATGTGAAATACGGCAACAAGTTTGTTTCCATCAACAAGGCCTATCAGGATCAGGGCATCGACCCGTACAACATCACCTACGAACAGGCGATGGAGCTGGTGCGCGCAAAAAAGGAATTCGACGCCAACAAACATATCAAGCATTTCGAAGGCACGGACATCGAAGTGCTGAATGGTCGTTACGGCCCCTATGTCACCGATGGCAACAAGAACGCCAAGATCCCCAAGGACAAGGATCCGAAATCACTCACGCTGAAAGAATGTGAAGAACTGCTGGCCGCCGCCCCCGAACGCCGCGGCAGACTGAAAAAGAAAGCCGCCGCCAAGAAAAAGGTGACGAAGAAAAAAGCAGCCAAAAAGAAAACAGTAATAAAGAAGTCCGTGAAGAAAAAGACGGCAAAGAAAAAGACTGCCAAAAAGAAAAGTGTGAAGAAAAAAGCCGCCAAAAAATAATCCGCACGCCTCATGGCCACCAACTTCCAGATTCGCCATGCCGCCTCGGTGATACAACGCGGCGGCGTCATTACCTGCCCCACCGACACCATTTACGGACTGAGCTGCGATCCGTACAACCCGGACGCCATCAAGCGCCTGTTCGCCATCAAGCAACGCACGCGCGGCAAAAGCATGATTATACTGGCGCATGCGCCCAACCACATTGCGCCCCTTGTCGACATGCGGCAACTGCCCGGTGACTTTGACTGGCGCGCCGGTCAGCCCACCACTTGGGTCATGCCCGCCAGCGACCACTGTCCTCACTGGCTGCGCCACACAGACAACACTGTGGCAGCGCGGCTCACAGACTACCCGTTGATTCGCCGTCTGTGCCGGCAACTGGACAGCGCCATTATTTCCACCAGCGCCAATCTCGCCGGCATGCCGCCGGTGCGAAACAAACTTGCATTACGTTATTTTTTTCAACAGCAGGTTGATGCTATGCTGTTCTGCAACATGCCGGGAACCGGCAAAGCGTCCACCATCAAACATTATCAAGACAACAACGTGATAAGGCATTCATCATGAGCACACCCGACAGCCAGGCGGTCAGCGACTACCTGTTGCAACTGCAACAATCCATCTGCGATGCGCTGGCCGCTGAAGACGGCAAGGCCGGTTTCATCAAGGACGAATGGCGGCGCGAAGGCGGCAACGGTGGCGGCCTCACGCGCGTGCTCGCCGATGGCGCGGTTTTTGAGCAGGCCGGCGTCAACTATTCCCTGGTGACCGGCGATGCGCTGCCCGCCTCGGCCACCGCCCACCGCCCGGAGCTGGCGGGCCGCCGTTTCACCGCCATGGGCGTGTCGCTGGTGATTCACCCGCGCAATCCGCATGTGCCCACATCGCACGCCAACGTGCGTTTTTTCATCGCTGAAAAAGACGGTGAGGAGCCGGTGTGGTGGTTCGGCGGCGGTTTTGATTTAACACCCTACTACGGCTACCGGGAAGACTGCGTGCACTGGCACCAGACCGCGAAAAAAGCCTGCGAGCCATTCGGCGAGGACACTTACGCCAGATACAAAAAATGGTGCGATGAATATTTTTACATCAAACACCGCAACGAACAACGCGGCGTCGGTGGTCTGTTTTTTGATGACCTTAACGAACCGGACTTCGCCACCAGTTTCGCCATCATGCAAAGCATCGGCAATCACTATGTGCCCGCCTACCTGCCGATTGTGCAAAAGCGCAAACACGCTGAATATACCGAAGCGGAGCGCCAGTTCCAGCTTTACCGCCGTGGCCGCTATGTGGAATTCAATCTGGTCTACGACCGCGGCACCCTGTTCGGTCTGCAAACCGGCGGCCGCACCGAATCCATCCTGATGTCGCTGCCGCCACTGGTGCGTTTTGAATACAACTATCAGCCTGAGGCCGGCACGCCAGAGGCCGAGTTATACGATTATTATCTCAAGCCAAGAGACTGGATAAACGAAGCCTGACACTCTACGGCCAACCTCACATGCCGCCATGAAATGTAGAAAAATAGTGGCCAAGCGCTGCTGCTTATTGGGTGTTATTCAGCCCGCCCTGAACTAAGACTAGGTGACGCATTGAGCTTGTTCACAAGTTCAGAACAAAAATCAAGCCCTTCTGCTCGATTAAGCTCTTTCAGCTGCGCGGCGATTTTCCGATACTGTTTTGGTAACCCGTCGCACCCTGTGACTGTTGTAGAAAAATACAACCACAATACTAAACCCTCGGCTCCAAGATTGTCTTTAACCAAATCGAAATATGCACTTAGAGTTTGCATGAGCAAACTGAGGTTATCAATCTCACCAAGCGGTATATGTGATTTTGGGTCACGGTCAGCATGCTTCAAAAAATTTGCAGTCTTATTCCTTTTTTTCCAGTACTCTTTTGCCACATCAGCAGAAACAGATGCCTTAATATCTTCATATTTTGTAGACTCGTCGATAGGTAACTTCTCTGCCATTTCGCGTATCCAATTCATTGCTGCTTGATCATTTTTAAGATAAGCCGGTAGTGTTCCACGCCTATAGTCGCGCACACAGTAGAAGATTTCGGTTAAATAATAGTCCCCCACTTCATCTTGGCCACGCTCTTTCTTTAAGTCAGTGATTATCCGATAGGCAGCTGATACTACTGTATGAACAGCAAGTTCATCTTCACCGCCAAAGAACATTCGTATTGCGGCACGCAGTTGGCGCTGCGCGGCAGCTAATTTTGTGATATATACTTTCATCTCCACATACACCAAAAAATCAATTTGTCCGCAAAGCGACTATGAAGATAAGCCTCAAGCATCCGCCAACAACGGCGGCATCGGGCAGTCCAGAATTTCTGCAATGGCGCGGAACAGCTCGGATTCGATCGCGGTGACGCGCGCATCCAGCGCGATGACTTTTGCGCAGGCTTTCAGTAATTCCGGTTTTTTCAGCGGATAAAGCGCATTCAGCGTATCCAGCGCGGCATCAAACTGTTGCAGGCTGATTGCTGAGCGATCCAGCAGCTCGCCTTGCAGACCCAGCTCCCCCAGCACCTGTTGAAAGGCTTCCCGATGCGCATCATCGTTGTGTCCGGCGTACCACAATACCGACAGCAACAGTATGCAGGCGTCACTGACAGCCGAAAACGATTTGTATCGTGGGCGTGTATTCTGTTTCGGCGCAAACTTGTGCGCCAGCGCATGCCTGACTATTTTTTGCAGCGCCCATTCGAACAGTTCGATTTTGTTGTCGGCCTTGATCAACGCATCGATGTTGCTGACAAAACGCTGATACTGGTCAGGCGTGAGATGCTGCAGGCCGGCCAGTGCAAGATTGACCAGCGACAGGCGGTATTCATCGCGCATTACTGACTGAAAGCTGGACAGCCGCAGGGTAACGGCCGCCACGCCATCATCGGCGTGCTGCATCAAGTAGTCGATTTGATGTTGCTGTATGCGCGCATCTTTGGACAACAGCAAAAAATAAATCACGGCGCGCGCGCTGAAGGTATTGCCAGCCGCCTCAATCAGCTCACCAGGCAATACACTGAGCATTTGCCGCGCGAATTCCAGATGCTGTTGTTGCGGCTGACCGATGCTGTCAATCGCGTCCTGCGCCGCCAGCACGCTCGCAATGGTGAACAGGGTTTTCTGGTTGAATGCAGGTTCGGCTTCAGGTTTTGAATGCCGGGACTGTTGCCGCCGGGACGCCTGTGTTTTTTCCGGCGCAATGTACTCGCCATCCCAGCTTGGTTCAATACTGCGGATGCGCTTTTCCAGCGGCGGGTGGGTCGCCATCAAAAAGCTCATGAAATGACTGACGCCTTCGCTGAACAGGGCGTGACTGACTTCTTCCGCCGCCGGAGTTTGCAGCCGGGAGCCAACCACGCTGCCGCCGATTTTTTTCAGCGCATTGGCGATGCCGGACGGATTGCGCGTGAACTGAACCGCAGAAGCATCCGCCAGGTATTCCCGCTGACGGCTCACCGCCGCTTTAATCAGATTGCCGAAGAAGGTGCCGGCATAGCCAATCACCATCAGACCAATACCCGCCACCACAATCGGCAAGGCGCCATTGCCTTTTGAATTGCGGCTGCGCGGCGCCAGCCGCAGAATGTAATAGCCGATGATGCCGATCACCAGAATGCCATGCAGAATGCCCATCAGGCGAATATTGAGGCGCATGTCGCCGTTGAAAATATGACTGAACTCGTGCGCTATCACGCCCTGCAGTTCATCGCGGTTGAGCAGCTCCATTGTGCCGCGGGTGACAGCCACCACCGCATCGCGCTGGTAATAACCGGCGGCGAAAGCATTGATGCCCTGCTCCTCCATCACATACACCGGCGGCGTTGGCACGCCTGATGCGATCGCCATTTCACTGACCACGTTAATCAGTTTTTTCTCATCGTAGTCGGTGGTGTCCGGTGGCGCCAGCCGCGCGCCCACCATTTCCGCCACCGCAACCCCGCCCTGCGACAGTTGCAGCATTTTGTATACCGTACCAGTGAGGATGACCGCAATCACCCCGATACTGACCAGGGCGAACATCGACCAGTCAAACTGGGCGAAATAGTCGCTGGCTTCGAGGTATTCCGGTTTGAAAAAACCCATCGCCGCCAGCACCACGACATTGGTCATGATCACCAGCGAGGCGATCGCGAGCAGAAAAAACACCACCAGCCACAGCGTGTTTTTCCGCGCCCTGTCCTGTGCGGCAAAAAAGTTCATCTGGTGTGCGGGTTAAAAAGAAACTTTTGGGGCGTCCTGAATTTGCGCGCTGTCTTCAAATTCCAGCAAGGTCGCATCCTGACGGTGACCAAAAGTAGTGGCGAAGAACACCGGCGGAAAACTTTGCTTGTAGGTGTTGTATTCCATTACCGCATCGTTGTAGGCCTGGCGCGCAAAAGCGACCTTGTTTTCGGTGGAGGTCAGCTCTTCACTGAGCTGCATCATGTTTTGCGTGGCCTTGATGTCAGGGTAGGCTTCCATCACGATGTTCATGCGGCTCATTGCGCCGTTCAGCGCCGACTCGGCCTGCATCAGGTTTTGCATTGCATCCGCATCACCGGGGTCGGCGGCGGCCTTGCTCAGGCTTTCAGCGGCGGCGTTGCGCGCCTTGATTACCGCTTCCAGGGTTTCGCGCTCGTGCTTCATCGCGCCCTTGGCGGTTTCGATTAAATTCGGAATCAGGTCATAACGTCGCTTCATCTGCACCTCGATTTGTGCAAAACTGTTTTTCACCCGGTTTTTCAGCGCCACCAGCGTGTTGAAGATATTGATGATGTACAGCACGATGGCTGCAATGATAACCAGTGTTACGATGAGTGGAGTCGACATGATGGTTCTTCCTGTGAGATGCCTGTAATGTTAGTTGTTATGATGACCGCTTTTCGCTACGTCACCCGAGTTTTACCTGTCACGCTATTGTATATGACGCGCCACGCCGTTTTGCAACGCATTTGCCGGATTTTACACTTGCCGTGAATGCCCCCGCACCCACCTTTCAGCGTCAGGCTGACAACTGGATTGGCTGCTTTCAGGCCATGGCCAGCCCGTGCGAAGTCTTGCTGGATGAACCCGATGAAACCCGCGCCCGCGAGCTGTTTCAGGCAGTCGCCGACGAAGCCTGGCGCATCGAGCAGAAATTCAGCCGCTATCGCGACGACAATATCATCTACCGGATAAACAACAGCAACGGCCAACCGGTGGAACTGGATGAGGAAACCCTGCGCATGCTGCGTTTCGCTGACGAGCTGTTTCATATGAGCGAAGGTCTGTTCGATGTCACCTCCGGCGTGCTGCGCAAGGTGTGGACTTTCGACGGCAGCGACAACATTCCCACGCAACAGGCCATCGACGCAGTGCGCCAGCACATCGGCTGGCAACATTGTGAACTCACTGACACCCACTTCACCCTGCCCGCCGGCATGCAAATCGACCTCGGCGGCATCGGCAAGGAATATGCGGTTGACCGTTGCGCGCAAATTGCTACCGAAATGAGTAGTAAAAGCGCGCTGGTCAATTTCGGCGGCGACCTGCGCATGACGCATGCGCGCGACGATGACAGATTCTGGTCAGTCGGCCGGCTGATAACCGGCCGCGACGATGCGGTGGGGTTGTTTGAGTTACGCCGCGGCGCCATCGCCACCAGCGGCGACGCCAACCGTTATTTGCTGAAAGACGGCGTGCGTTACTCACATGTGCTCAACCCCAAAACCGGCTGGCCGGTCGAAAACGCGCCACACACCGTCAGCGTCGCCGCCCCCACCTGCCTGGAAGCCGGCATGCTGTCGACGCTGGCGATGTTGCATGGCGAACAGGCGGAAGCCTTTCTTAAATTGCAGGATGTTTCTTACTGGATCGACTGACGCATCTGCCTGCAACCTGATTGATTTACAGATTTTTAACATCCAGAACAATATACTTTGCCGCTGGTAAACTGAATCAGGAATATCACCATGCGTTGGCAAGGGCGTCGCTCCAGTTCAAACATAGAAGACCGCCGTGGCATGCGGGTATCAAATGCCGGCGGCTTTGGCGGCGGCGGTATGCTGCGCCTGCTGCCGATGGCGTTCCGCTTTCTCGGCTTCAAGGGCACGGCGCTGGTGGCGGCCGGTTTGCTCGGCTATACGCTTTTCACTGGCGGCAATATCGGCGACCTGCTTTCCGGCAGCGCGCAACCGGCCAGTTCTGCGCGCAGCAACGCTACAACAGTTAAACAAAGCGCGGAAGAAAAGCAGCTGGTGCAGTTCGTTTCTGTGATACTGGCCGACACCGAAGACACCTGGCAACAACTGTTTCACCAGTCTGGCAAACAATACAAGGAACCCAGGCTGGTGCTGTTTCGTAATGCCGTCAAATCCGCCTGCGGCATGGCGCAGTCGGCTACCGGCCCGTTCTACTGCCCCGGTGACCAGCAGGTATACATCGACCTGGGTTTTTACGATGAACTCAAAAACCGCTTCAAGGCGCCGGGTGATTTCGCACAGGCGTATGTGATTGCACACGAAATCGGACATCATGTGCAAACCCTGCTGGGCATTTCCAGCAAGGTTCACAAGTCGAAGCAAGCTCTCGACAAGGTCGCCGCCAACAAGCTCTCTGTCAAACAGGAATTGCAGGCCGACTGCTTTGCCGGGGTATGGGCGTACTACGCCAAACAGCGCGACATGCTCGAACCGGGCGACCTTGAAGAAGGTTTGCGCGCCGCCAGCGCCATTGGCGATGACAACATCCAGAAACAGGCTCGCGGCTATGTGACGCCCGATTCATTCACACATGGCAGCTCGGCGCAACGCGTCAAGTGGTTCAAAACCGGTTTTAACAGCGGCGACATACGCCAGTGCGACACCTTCGCCGGCAAGGCGCCTGCAAGCAACAGCATTGCCACAGCATTCAAACAGCAACGCAGTGATGTGCAGGTGCGTGGCAGCGGCGTCGTCAAGCGCCTGCTGGCGGATGATAACGAAGGCATTCGCCATCAGAAATTCATCCTCAAACTGGATAACGGTCGTTCCGTGCTGGTGGCGCACAATATTGACCTTGCGCCGCGCATCGACAATCTCAAGATCGGTGATCGCGTCGAGTTTTACGGTGAATACGAATGGAATGAAAAAGGCGGCGTGCTACACTGGACCCATGACGACCCGCGTGGCAGACACGAGGACGGCTGGCTGAAGCACAAGGGACGCGTGTATCAGTAAGCAAGACGCTACAACGACGCGCGAATCGCTTCGATCACTGGTTGTGTTTTCGGCTCCACACCTCGCCACAGTTTGAATGATTCCGCCGCCTGCTCCACCAGCATGCCCAGGCCGTCGCTGATGTTGGCGGCGACCGCGCCGTTGTCCGCAGCCCATCGCATGAATACGGTAGGCTCGGCGGCGTACATCATGTCATAGCAAAAGGTATCGGCATGAATCACCGAGGCTGGCACGGGCGGCATTTCGCCCTTGAGACTGGCGGAGGTGCCATTGATGATGAGATCGAACTGCATTGCCCTGAGATCATCAAAACCGAGGCCATTGATATTGCCGAGGTCGGCAAAGTCATCGGCCAGCTGAATCGCTTTTTCCACTGTGCGGTTGGCGACAGTGAGCTGCTGCGGGCGATTGCCGAGCAGGGCTTCCAGCGCGCCGCGCACCGCGCCGCCGGCGCCGAGCAACAGGATGCGTTTGCCGCTGAGCACAAGGCTGTGGTTGCGAATCAGGTCGCGCGCCAGACCGATGCCATCGGTGTTATCGCCAAAATATTCCTCGCTGTCGTGAATCACAAACGTGTTCACCGCACCGGCGCGTTCGGCGCGCGGGCTCAGCCGGCTGGCGAGTTCGAACGCCGCCTGCTTGAACGGCACGGTGATGTTAATCCCCTTGCCGCCTTCTGCCGCAAACTCGCGCACCGCCTGTTCGAAACCGTCAATCGGCGCCAGTATCGCGCGGTATTGCATTTGCTGCCCGGTCTGCTCGGCGAACAGGGCGTGAATCGCCGGTGATTTGCTGTGCGCAATCGGATTGCCGAAAACCGCATACTGGTCTGGCGCCGCCATGCGGGCTTAGTCCTGCAACCAGCGCGCCACGTCTTTGGCGTAATAGGTGAGAATGCCGTCGGCGCCGGCGCGTTTTATGCTGACCATCGACTCCATCACCGTGGCGCGTTCGTCCAGCCAGCCGTTTTGCGCGGCGGCCTTGAGCATGGCGTATTCACCACTGACATGATACACAAAAGTCGGCGCGCCAAATTCCTGCTTCACCCGGCGCACAATGTCGAGATAGGGCATGCCGGGTTTGATCATCACCATGTCGGCGCCTTCTTTCAAATCCAGCGCCACTTCGCGCATGGCTTCGTCGCTGTTGGCCGGATCCATCTGGTAGCTGGTTTTGTTGCCGCCACCGAGATTGGCGGCGGAGCCGACCGCATCGCGGAACGGGCCGTAAAAACTGGAAGCGTACTTGGCCGAATAGGCGAGGATGCGCGTGTTGATATGACCGCTGGATTCCAGCATGCTGCGAATCGCGCCGACGCGGCCATCCATCATGTCCGACGGCGCCACCACATCGGCGCCGGCCTCGGCGTGCGACAGCGCCTGCTTGACCAGCACATCGATGGTTTCATCGTTAAGCACATAACCGCTGTCATCAATCAAACCGTCCTGGCCGTGCGAGGTGTAGGGGTCGAGCGCCACGTCGGTCATCACCCCCAGTTCCGGAAACGCCTGCTTTAATGCGGCTACGGCGCGCTGCGCCAGCCCGTCCGGGTTGTACGCTTCGGCGGCGTCATCCGATTTTTTATCGGCCTCAACCACCGGAAACAGCACCATCGCCGGAATGCCCAGCTGCACACATTGTTCAGCTTCCTTTAACAACTGATCGATGCTGACGCGCTCAACGCCCGGCATCGACGCCACCGCTTCACGATGATTGTTCCCTTCTGTGATAAAAACGGGATAAATCAGGTCATCCGCTCTGATAGTATTTTCACGCATCAACCTGCGCGTAAATTCATCGCGACGCATTCTGCGCAGGCGGCTGGAAGGAAAATGTCCGCTCGTTGTCACAGCGTTCTCCACTTAGGATTGAGATTAGGGTATTGTAACAGCATCGCGCCATCAGACAGAATCCGCGATGATGGCTTTTTTCGACAACACCACAAGGGGCAAAACAAATATGGGAATCCGAAACACGTTACAAACCCGCCTGCTGGCGATCGCCTTGATGCTATTGGCCATGATGATGCTGGCGCGACCGGCTTTGGCGGCGGACACGGTGTTCAGCATCACCGTCGGCAAACCGGTGGATGCGGTTTACGACAGCGTTTACCAGTCGCTGGAAGCATCCCGTTTTTATGTGGTGTTCGAACCCGATATCGGTAAAAACCTGGCGAACTTTGCTGACCGCTGGGGCGATGACTACAACCGCAACAAGCTGAGCGCGATTCGCTCGATGGTGTTCTGCAACGGCTGGTACGCCAACCGTGTGAGCAACCTCGACCCTGGCATGCTGGGACTGTGCCCGCTGCATGCAACCGTAATCGGACGCGATGGCAAAACCACGGTGTTGTTCAATCGCCCCACGGTGATTGCCGCCAACAGCCCGGCGCTGAAACTGATTACACAGATTGAAAATGAAGTGATCGAAGCTATCCAGACCGGCGTCAATCAAACCCGGTGACGACAAAACATGCTGTTTAACCCATCTGATGACATCAGATGATCCAACGACAACAACATAATGAAGGAGTGAATCCCATGAACAAAAAACTGACCAGCGCAGCAATCGGCGGCGCATTCGCCGCCACCCTGATATCAAGCAACGCCGTTGCCGCCGACAACCCGTTTGGCATGACCCAGCTCGATCAGGGTTACCAGGTCGCCATGTCCGACAAGGCCGATGAGGGCAAATGTGGCGAATCAAAATGCGGGGCCAACAAGGCTGCAAAAGACGGCAAGTGCGGCGAGTCCAAATGCGGCGCCAACAAAGCCGCGAAAGACGGCAAATGCGGTGAAAGCAAGTGCGGCGCCAATAAATAAGCCCACACCCGCAACCTGGCCTTTCACGGCTGCCAAACCGGCGTCTGAGCAATCTGCGCCGGTTTTTTCATGCCTCTACGTGGTCAATCCCGGCCAGGAACATGGAATTTCGACTGAATCAGGTCTATAAATGCATGTAATTGTCCCAAAAGCTGCACACATTGATAACCAACTCGCCGGGTTTACGCGTCATGCTTCGCCCCAGCAGCGGCATGGCGGTTGTGGGGAACCAACATCATGCCAGAAAACCAGCCCAAGCCACGCATCCTCGTGGTCGAGGAATCCGCCACCCTGAGATATATGATTGGCAAGTCCATTCAGAAACAGGGCTACGAACTGATGGCGGTTGATTCTTTCGAGTCCGGCATCAAATGCCTGGCCGAAGGCAACCACAACTTCCAGGGCACCATTGTGGGCTGGCCAAATTACGAAAACTACCAGAAATCCAGCGAACTGCTGGTGTTGCTGGAAAAAGAACCCTACAGCGAAATGCCGGTGATTCTGCTGTGCAACGACGCCGAAATGAACCTGCTCAACTGGATGAGCACGCGCCACCATGCGGCGCTGATTCCATGGGAAAGTTATCAGGAAGCAGTCGCCTCATTGCAGCAGATGCTGCAACCCGGACAGCCTGATGAACCGTCGTCAGAACGGCGCAGCGCCTTGTGCGACAACGGCGAACCCACCCGCGTGCTGTTCGTCGATGACTCCAACAGCATTCTGACCTATTACAAACGCCTGCTGGAGCGCAACGGCTACCAGGTGCTGACCGCGCGCTCGGTGAAAGAAGCCTATGAAGCAGCGCTGGACAACCCCGTCGATATCGCCATCATTGATTATTTCATGCCGGAGGAAAACGGCTATGTGCTGTGCCAGAAACTGCGCGACAACCCCGACACCGACCGAATTCGCACCGCCGTCATCACCGGCACCTATCTGGATGAAGTTATCAAGGACTGCCTCAAGGCCGGCGCGATTGAGTGCATGTTCAAGAACGAAGCAGAAGAGCTGTTCCTCGCGCGGCTGGCGTCCATGCGCCGATTCATCGAAGTGCAAAAACAGATTGAAAAACAGCGCGAGCGTCTGGCGGCTATTCTTGAATCAGTTGGCGAAGGCGTCTACGGCGTCGACACCGAGGGCAAGATCACATTTATGAATCCGGCCACCCTGCGATTGCTGGGCATGAACAACGCCAACGCCATCAACGGCAAACCGGCGTATGAAGAGTTTCACCATTATGATGAGCAGCACACCGTTGAAGACGACCTGTTGCGAAAATCCTACGCCACCGGCAACAAGCTCAGCGCCTGGGAAACCGTGTTCCGCCACCATTCCGGCAAACTGATTCCGGTGGAATGCACCTCGCATCCGTTGTACATCAAGGGCAAACAGCACGGCTCCGTGGTTGCGTTCCGCGATATATCCAACCAGAAAATGCTGGAGCAGCGCTTGCGCTGGCAGGCGACGCACGATCATTTAACCAAGCTGTACAACCGGCGTTACTTCGAACTCAAACTCGACCGTGAACTGCAACATGTGCAGCGCAGCGGCATCACTGGCGCGCTGATTTATCTTGACCTCGACCGTTTCAAATACGTCAATGACACCGCAGGGCATGAAATTGGCGATAGCCTGCTGCAGGAAATCAGCCGCGTGCTCACCCAGCAACTACGACGCAATGATTTGCTGGCGCGTATCGGCGGTGATGAGTTTGCCGTGATTCTGCGCAACGTCGACAGCAATGCTGCAATTCGCATGGGCGACAACTTCCGCCGCGCGCTCAACCAGTTGCGCGTCAATCACAAGGAGCAAAGCTATGTCGCCCACGCCAGTGTTGGCGTCGCGATGATGACGGAAGAACACGCCACCGCCGGCGAAATTCTGGCCAACGCCGATATCGCCTGCCACATCGCCAAACGCAGCGGCCGCAACCAGACACATTTATATCGCAAGGAAAGTGATGAACGCAACGTTATGGGCAGCGAACTGGGCTGGACTTCACGCCTGCGCGATGCGTTGCAACACAACGGCTTTGAACTGAGTTATCAGCCAATCATGAAGGTTGCCGATATCGACATGAGCAACCTGCCGGCGCAAAACGGCGCCTTGTGGCAACAGCACCTGAACGACACAGAAGGCAGCTTTCACTACGAAGTGCTGGTGCGCATGCACGGCGACAACGGCAAGATGTTCTTCCCCGACTCGTTCATCCCGACTGCCGAGCGCTTCAACATGATGACCGACATTGACCTGTGGGTGTTGCAGCACGCATTGCAGGATCTGACCGACACCGGCAGCCCGGCGGGCAAAATCACCCTGTCGCTGAACCTGTCCGGCCATACGCTGGACAATGAAAAAGCGCTGAACAACATTCGCGCCATTATCGCCGACTACAAGGTTCCGGCCGAGTCACTGGTGTTTGAAATTACCGAAACCAGCGCAATTGCCAACATGGAGCGCGCCAGTTATTTTATCGATGAACTGCACGCCCTGGGTTGCCGCTTCTCGCTGGATGACTTTGGCTCCGGCTTCTGTTCATTCTCGCAACTGAAAAACCTCGACACTGACTTTGTCAAAATCGACGGCCAGTTTGTCAAAAGCATGGCGCGCGGCTCCACCGATCGCGCCATTGTCACCGCAATGAACGATGTTGCCCACACGCTGGGGCGCTGCACGGTGGCGGAATATGTGGAAAGTCCGGAAGTGGTGCGCCTGCTGAAAATCTGCGGCGTTGACAAACTGCAGGGACATTATATTTCCGCGCCGCTGAAAGCCTTGCCGCACGGCAACGTTATCAAGCTGCACACCATCAAGCACATCGAGATTGACTGATGGGCATGCGGGCGACGCCGCTTATTTCATGTGCCGGTTTTTCAAATCGACATAATGCTGCGCGGAATATCGCAGAAAGGCCTTTTCCTTTTCGGTGAGTTCACGCACTTTTTTCACCGGACTGCCCAGCCACAGATAGCCGCTGTCCAGCACTTTTTTCGGTGGCGCCAGGCTGCCGGCGCCAATCATCACCTCGGATTCAACCACCACACCGTCCAGCAATACCACGCCCATGCCGACCAGGCACAGGTCATGCACGGTGCAGGCGTGCACCACGGCGTTGTGGCCAACGGTGACATCGTTGCCGATGCTGAGCGCATTGCCGCCGGGCGCAAATTCGCTGTCGTGGGTGACATGCAGAATGCTGCCGTCCTGGATATTGGTGCGCTCGCCAATGCGGATGGAATGAATATCGCCACGAATCGAGCACATCGGCCAGACCGATGAATCGGCGCCAATCACCACATTGCCGGTCACCACTGCCGCGTCGTCAACAAAGGCGCTGTCGGCAATATCGGGGCTGAATTGTTCAAAGTTTCGAATGGTCATGCCGCCATTGTAAGACCGCGACCGGCTGCACTCAAGCACACGGTTTTCGGTAGAATAGCGCCATGAATCTCAGCGGCGTGATTACTTCTCTCAAGGCGCAACTGCAGCGGCTGGACCAGCGGCTCAGTCAGGCAGCCGCATCGCCCTGGATGGACAAGCTGGAACAATACGCGCTGCTGGTGCGGATTGACAAACCCATCGGCATTTTGCTGCTGCTGTGGCCGACGCTGGTGGCGTTGTGGATTGCCGCCGAAGGCTGGCCGCACCCCGGTGTGCTGTTTGTGTTTGTGGCGGGCGTGATTCTGATGCGCTCCGCCGGTTGCGCCATCAATGACTATGCCGACCGCCACATCGACAACAAGGTGGCGCGCACCAAAGAGCGACCGCTCACCGCCGGCAAAATCACCGAAAAAGAAGCACTGATGGTGTTCGCTGCACTCAGCATACTGGCCTTTGCGCTGGTGCTGTTCATGAACACGCTGACCATTATGCTGTCATTTGTCGGCGTGGCGCTGGCGGCGAGCTATCCCTTTATGAAGCGCTATCATTATCTGCCGCAGGTGCATCTGGGCGCCGCTTTCGGCTGGGCGGTGCCGATGGCTTTCGCCGCGCAGGCGGGCGAAGTGCGCGAGGTAACCTGGCTGCTGTTTATCGCCACCGTGCTCTGGGCAACCGCCTACGACACCATGTACGGCATGGTCGACCGCGAAGATGATTTGAAAATCGGCGTCAAAAGCACCGCGATTCTGTTTGGCAGCGCCGACAAACTGATTATCGGCGTGATTCAGCTCATCCTGATTCTGGACATGCTGTTGATTGGCCAGCGCGCGGGCTTGTCCGGGTTTTATTATCTGGGCGTAGCCGTGGCGACCGGTCTTGCTGTCTGGCAGCAATATCTGATTAAAGACCGCGACCCGCAAAAATGCTTTCAGGCATTTTTGAACAATAACTGGTTCGGGCTGGCGTGGTTCGCCGGGGTGTTGCTGGACTATCAGTTTGGCGGTTTACGCTGATTATTTCGGTGAAGGCGCTCTCGCCACCGACCACACCGATACGGTTTTCACCCCCGCCTTTTTCAGCACCCGCGACAGCTCATTCACCGTGGAGCCGGTGGTGACCACATCATCGACAATCGCAACATGCTCATACGGTATGGCGGCCATCACCCTGAATGCGCCGCGGATGTTCTGGCGGCGCGTTTTCGCATCCAGCCCGGATTGCTGACTGGTGGCCACCACGCGTTCTACCTGATGGCGCAGCAGCGGTTTTTGCAAGCCACGACTCAGCATGCGCGCCAGCTCGACTGACTGGTTAAAGCCGCGGCTGCGCAGGCGGCTGCGATGCAGTGGCACGGGCAAAACAGCATCAATTTTTGCAGCGCCACTGGCGCACACCTTGTCCAGCATCAACTGCCCGAACAGGCGCGACAGCGCCAGACGGTCGTTGAACTTGAGCTGCACGATCAGGCGCGCGGCATCATCCTTGTATTCGAACAGGCTGACCGCGTGGTCAAACACCGGGGGCTTTTTCAGGCACTGGCCGCAACGCACCGGCGCAGCCGCATCACCAGCCGGCAGAGGCAATGCGCACTGGCTGCAGGCGCGCTGGTTGTGCGGCAGACTTGCCAGACACGACGGGCAGATATCCATTCCCCCGTGGCCGGGCGCATCGCAAATGATACAGCGTGGCGGCAATAGACGTTCGAGCAGGGGGTTGAGCCATGCGCTCACGGGGTATCCTGAAAATGCCATTTTTCGCTCAGCCCTCCATAGCCCGGAAATTGCGTGAAGTCGCTTAAAATAACAGGCAAACCTGTGTTTCGAATGGTTACCGGGTCGCTCTGCCGGTGTCTGCACGTCTGGCGCGCCCGATCGCACCCCTTTTCACTCAAACCGTAGTCACCGCTACGCTTTTCGCTCCAAAGCGCCACGCTCGAACACGCCAGACGCACATCCATCCGGCAGCTTCATGCAACTTCCGGGCTGGCTTGCCTGTATAATAGCCGCTGATTTTTACATGTGACCATCGCCATGACAACACTCCGACACGACTGGGAAAAAGCCGAAATCGCCGCCCTGTTCGATCTGCCGTTCAACGATTTGCTGTATCGCGCGCACAGCCTGCACCGCGAGCATTTCGACCCGAACCAGGTGCAGGTCAGCACCCTGCTCAGCATCAAGACCGGCGCTTGCCCGGAAGACTGCGCGTACTGCTCACAAAGCGCGCGCAACAAGGCGGAAATTGAACGCGAACGCCTGCTGCCGCTGGACGAAGTACTGGAAAAAGCCCGCCTCGCCAAAGACAACGGCGCGCACCGTTTCTGCATGGGCGCAGCCTGGCGCAACCCGACTGACAAGAATCTGGACAAGGTCATCGACATGATTCGCGGTGTGAAAGAACTGGGGCTGGAAGCCTGCGTCACCCTCGGCATGCTCACCGAGGCGCAGACCGAGCGCCTCAAGCAGGCGGGGCTGGATTATTACAACCACAACCTCGACACCTCGCCCGAATATTACGGCGACATCATCACCACCCGCACCTATGAAGACCGCCTGCAAACGCTGGAACATGTGCGCGAAGCCGGCATCAATGTGTGCAGCGGCGGTATCCTCGGTATGGGCGAAAACCGCGAAGACCGCGTCTCGCTGCTGCAACAGCTCGCCAACCTGCCCAAACACCCGGAAAGCGTACCCATCAACATGCTGGTGCAAATTGAAGGCACCCCCTTGCATGGCGTCGACAAACTCGAACCACTTGAATTTGTACGCACCATCGCCGTCGCCCGCATCCTGATGCCCCGCTCCGTGGTGCGCCTGTCAGCCGGTCGCACCGAAATGAGCGATGAAGAACAGGCGCTGTGCTTCTTCGCCGGCGCCAACTCGATTTTCTACGGCGAAAAACTGCTGACTACCGACAACCCGGATGAAAACCATGACCAGCAGTTGTTCGACAAGCTGGGAATCAACCAGCAAAACCCGGTGAGTGAAAACGCTTTAGCCTGACTTTTTACCGCAAAGGCGCAGAGGCGCGAAGGTTAACGCTATTGTGTAATCATGCTTGCGTAAAAGCATACTGACAGTGTGAACAACAACATTTTTTCCTTTGCGACCTTTGCGCCTTTGCGGTGAATCTAAAACATGCACATTTCCAAACTGCAAACCCGGCTGGACGAACGCAAGGCGAAGCAGCTTTACCGCACGCGGCGCATTGCCGAGTCGGCGCAACATGTCGAGATGCTTATTGATGGCCGCAAGCTCATCAGTTTTTGCAGCAATGATTATCTCGGTCTGGCCAATCATCCGCAGGTAAAACAGGCTTTCATCAAGGCGGCGAACGAATATGGCGTTGGCAGTGGCGCGGCGCATCTCATCAACGGTCACAGCAAACTGCATCATCAACTGGAAGAGGCGCTGGCTGAATTTACCAGCTACCCGCGCGCGCTGTTGTTTTCCACCGGCTACATGGCCAACCTCGGTGTGGCGCAGGCGCTGGTTGGCCGTGGCGACACCGTGCTGGAAGACCGGCTCAATCATGCCTCACTGATTGATGGCGGCCTGCTCAGCGGCGCGCGGCTGATGCGCTACGCGCACAACGACGCCGCCGATCTTGAACGCAAACTGGCCTCGCGCAATTCGGGTGACAAACTGGTGATGAGTGACGCCGTATTCAGCATGGATGGCGATATCGCGCCGGTCAAACAACTTGTTGCATCATGCAAACAACACGACGCATGGCTGATGCTGGATGATGCCCACGGCTTTGGCGTGCTCGGCGCAGACGGCAAAGGCATAATGCAGCACACCCAAACCGCATCAGAAGATTTGCCGGTTTATATGGCGACGCTAGGCAAGGCGGTTGGCACAGCCGGCGCGTTTGTTGCCGGCAGTGAAGCCCTGATTGAAACCCTGATTCAACAGGCGCGCACCTATATCTACACCACCGCGCAGCCACCGGCGATTGCCGCCGCCACGCTGGCGAGCCTGCAGATCATTCAGCAACAGCCCGAGCTGCGCGAACAACTCAACGCCAACATAAAACAGTTTCGTCAGTGCGCACAACAAGCCGGCGTGACGCTTGCCAGCAGCGATACAGCGATTCAGCCCGTGATAATTGGCGATGTGGAGCAAACGGTTGCGCTCAGCAACAAACTGTTTGAAAGCGGTTTTCTGGTGACAGCGATACGACCACCCACCGTGCCTGAAGGCACAGCCCGTTTACGCATCACCCTGTCAGCCAGTCACACGCCGCAATACATCGACCAACTCTGTGATGCATTATGTGCAGCCTGACACCGGCCTTACGACTCATGCAGCAATGCAGCCTCGCTCGCCGCTGATGCCGCGCCGTCTTCATCCGGACTCATCCACCATACTACCGCTGCGGCGACACTGAGACATAACAGGCACGCCAGAATAATTTTTATTGCCTGATTCATTTTCCAACCCTGATTCTGATTTTTTCCACCCAAACATACCAGATACAACCCAGAGCTGCACTTTCAGACCAATATAATTTTGGCGCCATGCTTACCGCGCCTTTATCATTGCCTTGCGGTTTGGTTATACTGCACCCTGTCTAGCGCAGAGACTCCGCCCTGCGCCTGTCACTTAACAAACACCACATCATGATTAGCACAACACAAGAAGATTGCCGGCAACCCCGCCTGCTGTCACCGCATCGGACGGACAGGTCGCCAGACTGATGCTGGCCGCGCTCTGGTTGCTGTTTTTTGTCGCGGCGTTTGCGTCTGCGTTGTATCAATGGCTGGCGCTGGGTCATGGCGACATTTTCAGCGCCCTGATGCAATCCACTTTTGACATGGCGGCGTTGAGTGTGGAAATCGCCATCGGCCTGATTGGCGTGTTGTGTTTGTGGCTGGGGTTTTTCAAAATTGCCGAGCAATCCGGTCTCATCAATATACTGTCGCGTTTGCTTGAACCGCTGTTTGTGCGGCTGATGCCCGAAGTGCCGCGCGGTCACGCCGCTCACGGCAGCATCACCATGAACATCGCCGCCAACATGCTGGGGCTGGACAACGCCGCCACGCCGATGGGGCTGAAAGCGATGCGCGATCTGCAGGAGCTGAACCCGCTGCGCGACACGGCCAGCAATGCGCAGATTCTGTTTCTGGTGCTGAACACGTCGTCGGTGACGCTGTTGCCGGTGACCATTTTCATGTACCGCGCACAACAGGGCGCCGCCGAGCCGACGGCAGTGTTCATCCCGATTTTGCTTGCCACCGCCGCCTCCACCCTCACCGGCCTGCTGGCCGTGGCCTGGGCGCAAAAAATCAACCTGTTCGATAAAGTGGTGCTGGCCTATTTCGCCGGTTTTGTATTGCTGCTCAGCACATTGGCCAGCTATCTGACCGGCCTGCCCGCCGAACAGATGGCGGCGCGCTCCAGTCTGATGGGCAATCTGATTCTGTTCAGCCTGATTATGCTGTTCCTGTTATATGGCTGGCGCAAAAAGGTGAATGTGTACGATGCGTTTATCGATGGCGCCAAACAGGGATTTGATATCGCCGTTCACCTGATTCCCTATCTTGTCGCCATGCTGGTGGCTATCGGTGTGCTGCGCGCCAGCGGGGTGCTCGACGCGGCTGTCGACAGCATTGCGCTTGCCGTCGCCAGCCTGGGCGTCAACAGCGATTTTGTGCAGGCGCTGCCCACCGCATTGATGAAACCGCTCAGCGGCAGCGGCGCGCGCGCCATGATGCTGGAAACCATGAATAATTACGGTGTGGATTCGTTTCCAGCGACGGTTTCCGCGATTATGCAGGGCAGCACCGAAACTACCTTTTATGTGCTGGCGGTGTATTTCGGCAGCGTAGGCATCAAGCATGTGCGGCATGCGCTGGCCTGCGCCCTGCTGGCCGATTTCGCCGGCATCACTGCGGCCATACTGGCCGGTTACTGGTTTTTTCACTGATGCTGTCAGCACCGCAAACGCGCATACACCCCCCAGCCAATCAGCAGATTCGCAACTGACACCAATAAAAACAGTTGCGCAATCGACATGCCATTGCCCAGCAGCAGCATCGCCATCACGGCGGATAGCACCATCAACAGGGCATTGAGAATATTGTTGCCGGCAATCACCCGCGACAGCCGGGAAGCATCCACCTGTTGTTGCACATAGGTAAACAGCGGCACAATATACAAACCGCCGCTGACGCCAAGGCCGAGCACATCCACCACCACGCGCAGGTTCTCGCCGTGTTGCAAAAATGCTTTCACTGCCTGCAACTCGCCCAGCCGTTCGCCAGGCGCAAAAAACAGATCAATACCGAACAGACTCAGACCAACTGCGCCGATAATTACCAGTGAAAAGTTGACGCCCCGTTTCGAGAAACGGTGACACAACAACGAGCCCACGCCAATGCCCACCGTGAACAGAGTCAGCAACAATGTCACCACCTGTTCGTTGCCGGATAAAGCCACGCGGGTGTAGTTGGGCAGCTGAACAAGATAGGTGGCGCCCACAAACCAGAACCAGGAAATGCCCAGCACGGCGACAAACACCGCTGGCGACTGCCTGATGAAGCCGATGTTGCGCCAGGTTTCGGTAAACGGGTTCCAGTTGATTTGCAGATCGCGATTATGCGAGGGTGTTGGCGGAATCGCGCGCGCAGCGAGATAACCCGCCAGCGCCAGCGCCACCACAGCGACAGCAATTGCGCGCTCGCCCTGCTCCATCGCAATTAACAAACCGCCCGTCATCGTGCCCACCAGAATGGCGATAAACGTGCCCGACTGCACCAGCGCATTGGCCGCCACCAGCTCATCCTGACTGACATGCTGCGGGATGTAACTGTATTTGGCCGGGCCAAACAGACTGGACTGCAGGCCCATCAAAAACAGCAGCGCAATCAACCAGTACAAGCTGCCGAGATACAACGCCACCGCCGCCGCCAGCATGATAAACACTTCCAGCAATTTGATATAACGTATCGATGTGGCCTTCTCATATTTTTCAATTAACTGGCCGGCGGTGGCGGAGAACAGAAAAAACGGCAGAATGAACAGGCCTGCGCTCAGGTTGGTGAGAATGTCTGCGCTGACGCTGGTGGTCTGCGCGCTGTTGAACGCAATCAGAATAATCAGCGCATTTTTGAATACATTGTCGTTGAAGGCGCCAAGAAACTGGGTGAGGAAGAAAGGTAAAAACCGGCGCTGGCCAAGCAGGGAAAACACGCGGCTGTCAGACTTGCTCATGCCCTGCGCCTTATCATCGAGCCGGGCCTCGCTTACAGCGAGTCCAGCCAGTTCGCCACCTGTTCCACCAACGCCTCACCCTGGTCGGTGAAATAATGGTTGGCGTTTGGCGCGACAATCTGCCGCGACTTGCTGTTGTTGCGAATGGCCCGCCAGCGCTCCGGCGCCAACCGATGCACGGCGGGATAATCATCGGCGCCATAAATATCCAGCACTGGCATATTCAGTTTGTGCAACTGAAAGGTGTCTACCATTTTTTGCTGATAGTCGGTTGCGCCCATACCGATGCCGACGAAGGCGTCGATGTCGCGCAAGCGCCCAGCCTTGATCCAGGCGTTCACCATGTGGAAACTGCAACTGTGCGCAATCAGGATGATTTTTTTATTACCCTGCTGCTTCAGGTAGTCGATGCCCGCCTCGATGCGCGGAAAGGCTTCGTGCAGAATCGGCACATAGTCAAAATATTTCGCCTCCTTGCCCAGCACCGGCATTTGCAGCGACAGCGTATTCCAGCCGCGCTCGGCCAGGCCAACGCGCAACGGATTGACCGCATCGCTCCAGTCAGGATGAAAACCGCGCCCATGCAGTACGATGACGCCGCCGCGCGCCTCGTCTGCTTCGGTGTAAATCCCCAGAAAATCACGCTCGCCGTCGTTCAGCCACACCGGCTCGCCATCCAGAATGGCGTCGACAATCTCATCAGCAAGGCGCTTTTCACGCTGCACATCCGAGGCCTGCGCCGACAGGGCAAACCCCGCCAGCAGCAGCCACAGCCAGCGGCAAACGGGCGTCATTTTGTCAGTTACCGTCATCATACAGAGCGGCATTGTAACAAATCCAAATCGGGCTACGGGGTGCAAAATGACAAATGCGGACTATGCTTGTATATAGTCAATCTTTCTTTCGACCCGATGCCATGAGCGAAAACCAGCGTAGATACCCCCGCACGGAAATCAAGGTCAATGTCGACCTGAGCTTTTCAGACCAGGAATCGCACATTGTCAAAACCCGCGACATCAGCGAAGGCGGCATGTTTCTGGTCACCACACACCCGGAACACTATCCGCTGGGTGAAATCGTGCATGTGCATTATCTCGACCCGCTGAACGACGAAGCCGACACGTTCAGGGATGCTGTCGTGGTGCGCACCGCCGATGACGGCATTGGTATTTCCTTTGTTGAAATGGACGCTTTCTAGAGTAAACTAGCTTCATGCCCGTGCAGCCAATCCACACGGCTGCCCTTTTCTGCCCGACAATGCACCTTGTGAGGAGGCGACTTGTATAAATACATGTCCCTGTCCCGCGCCGCCAGACTGGTCGGCGTCAAACGCGGCGCGCTGCAAAAGCGGATTCAGGCGGGTGAAATCAAAACCTTTGAAGGCGAGCTGTTAATCGAAGACCTGCTGCGCGCCTATCCCGACACCGAGCTGGAAGACAGCACCATGCTCGAACACACCAACAGAATCAAGGATCGCGCCGTCGGTCGCATATACACCGAAAACGCGGTGCTGCCCAGCAGCGAAACCCTGAATGCGCGCGTGCAGCAACTGGCGCAAGAGCTGGCGGCAATTCGCCAGCAAAACGAACAGTACGCCGAGCTGATCGCCCAACTCAAGGAAAAGCTGCAACAGGCCGACAATATAGACAGCACCCAACTACGCCAATGGCTGGATCAGCAACTTGAACAACCCGCCACCGTCCAACCGGCCGCCAGCAAGCTGGTCGCCAACGATACCCTGTTAAGACTTATGACTGCACACGTTCGCATTCTGCCCAGCGGCCACGACTTTTTTGTCGAAGGCGCATCCAGCCTGCTCGAAGCTGGCCTGCGCGCCGGCCTCGCTCTCGACTACGCCTGCAGCAATGGCAACTGCGGCAAGTGCAAGGCGCGGCTGGTGTCCGGTGAAATCGAAAAAATCCGCAATCACGACTACGTGCTGAGTGAAGCTGAAAAAGCCAACAATGAGTTTTTGATGTGCTGCAACGCCGCCGTCACCGACGTGGTTATCGAAGCGGTTGAAGCACACGGCGTGGAAGACATCCCTCAGCAGAGCATCGACACCAAAGTCAAAAAAATCCAGTTCCCCAACGATCACGTTTCGCTGCTGCACCTGAAAACCCCGCGCACCAACCGTCTGCGTTTCCTCGCCGGCCAGTACGCCAGCCTGCGGGGTGATAACGAGCAGCAGGCCACCGACATGTCCATCGCCAGTTGCCCCTGCGACGACATGAACCTGCATTTTCAGATACCACGCGACCACTCCGAACTCAGCCAGCACGTGTTCAACAACCTCAAACCCGGCGATGTTATTCACCTGCGCGGCCCGGCTGGTGATTTTGTGCTTGACGAAGAATCATTCAATTCGCTGGCGTTCATCTGCTGCAACACCGGCTTTGCGCCAGCGAAAAGCCTGATCGAACACGCCATGGCGCTCGACATTGCCGAAAGCATCCACCTGTTCTGGATCACCGCCGACGCCGAAGACCGCTACCTAGACAACCTGTGCCGCTCATGGGACGACGCGCTCGACAACTTCCACTTTCACCCAATTGACTCCTCGCTCGCCAACGCCAGCGAATCGGGCGCGGAATCGTACAACGTGATGGACATCATCCTGCAAAAACTGGATCACCCCAAAGACTATGATTTTTATGTCGCCGGCAACACCGCCATCATCGGCGCCTGCAAGGCGTCATTGCTGGAGCGAGGTGTGAGCGAATCACAGTTGAAGGTGGATAATCTTAATCACGAGTAATGCCAGCATGTGGGTGCGGGCGCATCCGCTCTACTTTTTGTCATAACCGTGCAAAATGAAAGACCCTAACAATGCTAACAATGTATATATGACCCTTTTGTCCGTGTAAATGTACTATCCTGTTGAAATATAAAAGAATATAAATATATCACTTGAATTTTCTAAAATAATGACGATAATAGGGGGTGTCGAGAGTGCGTCTCTTGCACGATGGGAGGGAAACCTCCCACTCGACGTCTTACCTCCATCCAGCCTTTGGATGCATCACCAAACCATAACCCTCGATTCTTCCAGCTGGTGATTTCCTAAAAGTAGATTCTATCTGCTTGAAGAATCTATCATCACCCGCCACGTATTTTCGGTATACAGCACCAGCGACCATGTCAGCAAGCTGAATACCTATACTCCAGTGAGATGGTGCGATAAACAAGCCTTCAATAAGATTATCGTACTTTGAGTAGTGCTCTGCACTTTCATTTAATAACCTTTGGTGGAGTGCTTGTAGTCTCTTATCATCTTTGGGTCCACGGTGATCACATACAATAATACCGTTATTTGGTTGCCCTGATTCTCGTTCAAGATCTTGTAAATAATACTGAAAACGTTCAGTTATTGGTTTATATGAAAATTGATACAAGTCGTCAGCTGTATCAACATTATTTACGTCATATGCAGCTGGCACACTAGTGACAACTGATATTGCTTTTATCGAACGTCTAGAAGTTAGGATAGAAAAGATCTTGCCTCTTACTTCATCTTTAGTCGGTTGATCCAGATGAAGTAGTGTGTTCTCAGGATCAGAATTATGAGGAGAAAAGTACCGCCACTTTACTTCACCGGTAATACCATAGTTTGCTTTGATATTATCAAGCTCATTCTTGACGGGCTTCCAAACAGTATCGGGTATTACGACGCCGCCAATCACAAAATATGGCTGCGCACCTTCAGGAGGAGGAGCAGTGCCAGATTCATCTATAAATAATATCTGCATGTGTTATTGCTTTTACATTTAACTACAATTATTGGATCTAAATGTCCGCTTTATTTTGGACATTTAGGGTGTAATAAAAACCCGACTTTTTATTTATCAAAGACTTAGCTGGGCGGTGCATTTTTTATATAACTGGCAGACATGCCTGGTACTCCTGGCGCATCATTCGTCTGTTCAGCTGGCACTATAATATCCCTTTTGTGTCTTTTCGGTGAACCAATAATTTACCGCACTCACCACCCGGTTGCCTGTTTCACACCTTCGCCCAGTTCGGCGGGTGAGCGTACGGTGGTGACGCCTGCGCTTTCCAGCGCGGCGAATTTGTCTTCTGCGGTTCCCTTGCCGCCTGCGATGATGGCGCCGGCGTGGCCCATGCGTTTGCCTTTGGGTGCGGTGCCGCCGGCAATGAAGGCGGCTACCGGTTTGGTGACTTCAAGCTGAATGAATTCAGCGGCTTCTTCTTCTGCTGTGCCGCCGATTTCGCCGACCATGAGTATGGCTTCGGTTTGCGGGTCGTGTTCGAACAGTTTCAGCGCGTCGATGAAGCTGGTGCCGGGTATCGGGTCGCCGCCAATGCCGATGCAGGTGCTCTGGCCGTAACCGAGGTCGGTGGTTTGTTTTACTGCCTCGTAGGTCAGCGTGCCGGAGCGCGACACCACGCCCACCTTGCCGGGCAGATGAATTTCACCGGGCATGATGCCGATTTTGCATTCGCCCGGGGTGATGATGCCGGGGCAGTTGGGGCCGATGATGCGCGCGCCGGCGTCGTCCGCCACATGTTTTACCTGCAACATGTCGAGCGTGGGAATGCCTTCGGTGATGCACACGATTAACGGCACGCCTGCGTCGATGGCTTCCAGCATGGAGTCCTTGCAGAACGGCGCGGGCACATAAATCACGCTGGCGTCAGCGCCGGTTTCGTCCACCGCTTCGCGCACGGTGTTGAACACCGGCAGGCCGAGATGGGTTTGCCCGCCCTTGCCGGGGGTGACGCCGCCGACCATTTGTGTGCCATAGGCTATCGCCTGTTCGGAATGAAACGTGCCCTGCTTGCCGGTGAAGCCCTGACAGATGACGCGGGTGGTTTTGTCTATCAGCACGCTCATGACTGTTTTACCTGTTCGACGATTTTTTGCGCCGCATCGGTGAGACCATGCGCGGCTATCAGATTCAATCCGCTTTGTTCCAGCAGCTCACTGCCGCGTTCGGCGTTGTTGCCTTCCAGCCGCACCACCACCGGCACCTCAACACCGACTTCTTTCACCGCGCCGATGATGCCTTCGGCGATTAAATCACAGCGCACGATGCCGCCGAATATATTCACCAGTATGCCCTTGACCTTGTCGTCGGACAAAATAATTTTGAACGCCTCGCTGACACGTTCCTTGGTTGCGCCACCGCCAACATCGAGAAAGTTGGCCGGTTCGCCGCCGCACAGTTTGATTAAATCCATGGTCGCCATCGCCAGCCCTGCGCCGTTGACCATGCAGCCGATGTCTCCATCGAGCGCGATGTAATTCAAATCCCATTGCCGCGCGCGGTTTTCGCGTTCGTCTTCCTGCGACTCGTCGCGCATCGCCAATAATGCTTTTTGCCGGAACAGCGCGTTGTCATCGACATTGATTTTGCCATCGAGACACACAATGCCGCCCTGCTTCGTCACCACCAGCGGGTTGACTTCGACCAGGCTCAAATCGTTTTGCAGAAACATGTTGGCCAGGCCATTTAGCAGACTGACAAACTGTTTTACCTGATCGCCTTCCAGCCCCAGCCCGAACGCCAGCTCGCGACCCTGATAGGGCTGGATGCCGGTGACCGGATTGATGCGGGTTTGCAGAATTTTTTCCGGGGTTTGCGCCGCCACCTTTTCAATTTCGACGCCGCCTTCGGTTGACGCCATGATGGTGACGCGGCGGCTGGCGCGGTCGACCACGGCGCCGAGATACAGTTCACGCGCAATGTCGCAGGTTTGCTCGATCAGCACCTGGTTGACCGGCTGGCCTTCGGCGGTGGTCTGGTAGGTGACCAGCCGCGTACCCAGCATGTCGCGCACCGCCTGTTCGGCTTCTTCAATGCTGTTGACCAGTTTGACGCCCCCGGCCTTGCCGCGGCCACCGGCGTGCACCTGCGCTTTCACCACATAAGCGTCGGTATCAAGTTGACTGGCGGCCTCGGCCACCTGGGCGGGATCATCGACCACCACGTTTTGTGGTGTTGGCAGGCCAAACGATTTGAAAATCTGTTTGGCCTGGTATTCATGCAGATTCATGCTGCTTCCTCAGTTTTTGATATGAATGGCGTGACCGTCCACCGCCAGCGCCGCTTCGTGAATGGCTTCGGACAGGGTCGGATGTGCGAACATGGTGAGCTGGATATCCTCGGTGCTGCACTGCATTTCCATCGCGGTAACCGCCTGCGCAATCAGCTCGGAGGCATTGGCGGCAAAAACATGCACACCCAGCACGCGGTCGGTTTGCGCATGCGAAATAATTTTCACCATGCCTTCGGCGGCGTGCATGGCTTTGGCGCGGCCATTCGCCGCCATCGGAAACACGCCGGTTTTGTAATCAATGCCCAGCTGTTTGCACTGTTGCTCGGTTTTGCCCGCCCAGGCAATTTCCGGATGGGTGTAAATCACATTGGGAATATTTTCGTAATTGACTTCGGTAGACTGCCCGGCAATGCGCTCGGCCACCATCACACCTTCTTCCATCGCCTTGTGCGCCAGCATCGGGCCGCGCACCACATCGCCGATGGCGTAAATGCCGGGGGAGCTGGTTTCACAATGCTCATCCACCAGGATAAAACGGCGCTCGTCGAGTTCGATTTCCATTTCGGCGTCGAACATCAAATCGCTGTTGGGTTTTCTGCCGACAGCAACCACCAGTTTGTCAAAGCTTTCCTGCTGCTCGCCCTGTTTGTTTTCGTACACCACCTTGACCTGTTTGCCCTTGACATCGGCGGACACCAGCCTGGCGTCGAGGCGGATATCCAGCCCCTGCTTCTTGAATGCGCGCAAGGCGCTGCGCGCGATTTGCTGATCGGCGGCGGACAGAAACTCGTCCATGGTTTCGAGCAGCGTCACCTCACTGCCCAGGCGCGACCACACGCTGCCCAGCTCCAGCCCGATGACGCCTGCGCCGACGATGCCCAGCCGTTTTGGCACGGCGGTAAATTCCAGCGCGCCTGCCGAGTCCACAATCATGTCATCCTTCGGCTCGGCGCGGGGCAGACTCACCGGCGAGGAGCCGGTGGCGATAATTATGTGTTTCGCCTGCAGGCGTTCAATCACTTCCTTGGTGCGCCGGTCCTTGATGTTCACCAGCAGACCGGAAGCGATGCGCGCATGCCCCTGAAACAAATCCACCTTGTTGGTCTTGAACAGGCCGGCAATGCCGTTGGTGAGTTCGTTGACGATGTTTTGCTTGCGCGCCATCATCGCGGGCAGGTCGAGTTGCGCTTGTGACAGCTTGATGCCGTGAGCAGTAAACCCGCTTTTTGTCATCGCATACAGATGAGAGGATTCAAGCAGGGCTTTTGACGGGATGCAGCCCACGTTCAGACAGGTGCCGCCGAGTGAAGGCTTGCCATCGCGGTTTATCCATTCATCCACACAGGCGGTTTTCATGCCCAGTTGCGCACAGCGAATGGCGGCGACATAGCCGGCCGGGCCGGCGCCCATGACGACGACATCGTATTCTTTGGCGTCTTTTTTGCTCATTTATATATCCGCCGCAAATATATCCACCGCTAAACGCCCAGCAACATGCGAGACGGGTCTTCCAGATAATCGCGCACATTGACCAGAAACTGCACCGCCTCGCGGCCATCAATAATGCGATGGTCATAGGACAGGGCCAGGTACATCATCGGCAATACCACGACCTCGCCATCAACCACCATGGCGCGCTCCTTGATGGCGTGCATGCCCAGGATCGCGCTTTGCGGCGGGTTCAGTATCGGCGTCGACAGCATCGAACCGAACACGCCGCCGTTGGAAATGGTAAAGGTGCCGCCGCTGATGTCTTCCAGCGTCAGGCTGTTGTTTTTCGCGCGGCTGGCAAAATCGACAATCGCCTGTTCGATTTGCGCAATGCTCATCATGTCCGCGTCACGCAGGATGGGCGCCACCAGTCCGTTTGGCCCGGATACCGCCACGCCGATATCAAAATAACCGTGATACACAATGTCGTTGTCATCGACGGAGGCGTTGATTACCGGGTACTGTTTCAACGACTCCACCACCGCCTTGACGAAGAATGACATGAAGCCCAGGCGCACGCCATGATCCTGCTCAAACTTGTCGCGGTATCGTTTGCGCAAGTCCATCACCGGCTTCATGTTGACTTCGTTGAAAGTGGTGAGAATGGCGGCGGTCTGTTGCGCTTCCAGCAAACGCTCGGCAATGCGCGCGCGCAGCCGGGTCATGGGCACGCGTTTTTCAACTCGGCCAGACATATCTTCGGCCTGTTTGCTGGCAACAGCCGGTGACTGTTTTTCTATCGGTGGCGGCTTGCTTGATGTTTCCGCTGGTGGCGCGGTTTGGGCAGCCGCTGCCTGCTGGCCACCCTCATCGCGCTGCTTCAGCGCGCGCAGCACATCTTCTTTCAGCACACGCCCGCCCTTGCCGGTGCCCTGCACCTCGTTTTCACTGAGATGATGTTCACGCATTAATTTACGCGCCGACGGGCTGACGGCGATTTCTTCTATGACGGCCTCGTCATCCTCTGCCGCCACCGGCGCAGGCGTTGCCACTTCGCCCGGCTCGATTACCGCCAGCACCTGCCCCGCAGTGACAGTATCGCCCTGTTTGAAACGCACTTCCTTGAGCACGCCGGTTTCCAGCGCCGGCACTTCCAGAATCACCTTGTCGGTTTCCAGATCGAGCAGGGTTTCGTCACGCGTGACCACATCACCCGGTTGTTTGCGCCAGGCCGCAATCACCGCATCGGCAACCGATTCCGGCAGTTCCGGCGCCTTGATTTCAACGCTCACGTTTTGTTTTCCTTTGGCGTCTGTTGCTTTGTTGGTTGTTTCATCACGCATGGTTCATCCTATAACTTTAATGCCTGGTTGACGAGTTCCTTTTGCTGGATGCCGTGCAGTTTGGCGGAACCCACCGCCGGCACTGCGGACGGCTCACGGCCGACATAGCCGATTTGCCAGCGCGGATTGAGCATGGCGGCGAAACGCAGTTTGACGAAATCCCACGCGCCCTGGTTTTTCGGTTCTTCCTGACACCAGATCAACTCATTGGCGCCGGTGTAGGCCGAAAGCACCTCATCCAGTTCTTCTCCCGGCAGTGGATAAATCTGCTCAAGCCGGATCAGTGCAATATCCTTGATGCCGCTGCGGTCGCGCTTGTCCAGCAGTTCGTAATAAATTTTACCGCTGCACAAAATGACTCTGCTGACCTTGTGCGGGTTTTCAATACTGTTGTCAGGCAACACCCATTGAAACTCGCCTTCGCTGAAATCCTGCAGGCTGCTGACACACAACTTGTGCCGCAACAGGCTTTTTGGCGTCATCACGATTAATGGCTTGCGAATATTGCGAATCATCTGACGGCGCAGCAGATGAAATATCTGCGCGGGGGTGCTGGGCGCACACACCTGAATATTGTGCACTGCGCACAATTGCAGATATCGCTCCAGCCTGGCGGAGGAATGTTCCGCGCCCTGGCCTTCAAAGCCGTGCGGCAGCAGCATCACCAGTCCGCAATAGCGCCCCCACTTGTGTTCGCCGGAAACGATGAACTGGTCGATGACCACCTGCGCGCCATTGGCAAAATCGCCAAACTGGGCTTCCCATAGTGTCAGTGTTTTTGGCTCGGCAGTGGCGAAGCCGTATTCGAAAGCCAGCACGGCCAGCTCGGACAACAGCGAATCAAACACACGAAAGTTTGCGCGCGGCGTGCCCACGCTTCGCAGCGGCACAAACTCTTCACCGTTTTTCTGGTTGTGCAGCACGGCATGGCGATGAAAAAACGTGCCCCGACCGCTGTCCTGTCCGGACAGGCGCACGGCATACCCTTCATGCACCAGCGTGGCGTAGGCCATGATTTCGGCAAATCCCCAGTCAATCGGCAGGGCGTCGTGCGCCATTTTGTGGCGGTCTTCCATAATCTTGGCGACGCGCGGGTGCAGTTCAAATCCTGCCGGAATCTGTTCGATGCGCGTATAAAGCTGTTTGATCGTTTCGATGGGAACGGACGTGTCCACCTTGTCCAGAATTGACGCCTTGCTGACTTCCTGCCAGTTCACGCGGGTGGACATATCCGCCTTGTCCGCCGGCAGGATATGCGGCACCACGCATTCGCCAGCTTCCAGTATGGCGCGCACCGAATCCACCATTTTCTGCGCTTGCTGCTGCGTCAGCACGCCGGTGCGCACCATCTTGTCGGCATACTGCTCGCGCGTGGTGGCCAGGCGCTCAATTTTTTTGTACATCATCGGCTGGGTGACGCGCGGCTCGTCCGCCTCGTTGTGGCCATGACGGCGGTAGCAAACCAGGTCGATAACCACATCCTTTTTGAACAGCATGCGGTATTTCAGCGCCAGCCGGGTGATCGCGACTACCGCTTCCGGGTCGTCGCCGTTGACATGAAAAATCGGCGCATCAACCATCTTGGCGACATCGGTGCAATATGTCGTGGAGCGCGCATCGCGTTGCAGGCTGGTGGTAAAACCTATCTGGTTGTTGACAATAATATGCACCGTGCCGTGCGTGGTATAACCGCGCGACTGTGACATTTGCAGCGTTTCCATCACCACGCCCTGGCCGGAAAAAGCGGCGTCGCCGTGGATTTGCACCGGAATCACTTCATTGCCTTCACGGTCGCCGCGGCGATACTGGCGCGCGCGCACCGAGCCTTCAACCACCGGGCCGACGATTTCCAGATGCGAAGGGTTAAACGCCAGCGCCAGATGCACCGGCCCGCCCGGCGTATCCATGTCAGAGGCGAATCCCATGTGGTATTTCACATCCCCTGTCAGCTCCTTGACATCCTTCGTGCCTTCAAACTCGCTGAACAGGTCCTGCGGCTTTTTGCCAAGAATATTGACCAGCACATTCAACCGCCCGCGATGCGCCATGCCGATGACCACTTCCTTGATGCCGCTTTCCCCGGCGCGCATCACCAGTTCATCCAGCAGCGGTATCAATGACTCGCCGCCTTCCAGCGAGAAGCGTTTCTGGCCGACATACTTGGTGTGAAGAAAACGCTCCAGCCCTTCCGCCACGGTGAGCTGCTGCAGAATATTGATTTTTTCTATATCGCTGAATTTGTATTCGCCATGCGCGGTTTCCATCTGGTTTTGCAGCCAGCGTTTTTCTTCCGTCTCGACGATGTGCATGTATTCCACGCCCACCGAGCCGCAATAGGTGGCTTGCACAATGGCGTAGATATCGCGCAGTTTGAGCATGTCGACGCCGGCCAGCGAGCCGGTTTCGAACACCGTGTCCAGATCAGCTTCGGACAGGCCGTGATGCGCCAGCTCCAGCTCCGGCACATGCTTGACATCATCGACAGGCAGCGGGTTGGTATGGGCGACCTGATGGCCGCGAAAACGGAATGCATTGATTAACTGCAGCACATTGACCTGTTTGCGCTCCTGCTCCAGATCGCAAGTCTGCGCTCCAGGGGCGCGGGGCTGCTTCGCCAGTTCACGGAAATAGCGTCTGACTTCCGCATGCGGCACATCATTATGCAGGGCGGACTCGCCCGAGCCATTGGTTTTGCGCGCCGGCAGCGAATCAAAAAACTCCCGCCATTGCGCCGGCACGCTGTTGTGATCACTCAGCCAGGACTCGTACAAGGACTCCAGCCACGCTGCGCTGCCATCATTGAGATGTGAACTGTTCCACAGTTCCTGCATACCGCGCCTGGTTGTTTGCGCCATCGGGACTCTCTCTGTTGGGATTGCTCTAATTGTAGAACTCGATCACAGAACATGTTGCCGATTCACTCTATATTTTACGCAAATGCCGCCAAACACCTATCTTTTTATGGCCCTGAGAACCCGGCTGATGTTACGCGAGATTCACCCGGCAAGATGCTTGCACAATACACGACGGCGCTGGTTCAGCGACGCCGATATGGATTTGTTTGTCTGGCTCGACCGGCAGATGCCGGTTCGCTTTCAGCTCAGCTGGAACAAGCGGGAAATGGAACACGCGCTGAGCTGGGACAGAAACACCGGGTTTACCCTTCACCAGGTTGACGCTGGCGAATACCGTGTCACCGATTACAAAATGACGCCGTTATTGTCGCCCGTAGACGAGGAAACACTGGACGCCGCCGGGCTGGCCACCCGCTTTCTGCGCGCCAGCAATCATATCGACCCCACGCTGGCGGATTTTATCTATGCCCGTCTGCTGGAATATCCGCGGCAAGGCAGGCCGCGCGCAAGTCGCCACACTGCTGTAACAGGCGAGTAATCGGCGCGAACAGCGGCGTTGGCAACACATCATAGTCGAACCACTGCCAGCGCCCGCATTTTTCAGGCTCCCTCGCCTGCGGTTCGCCGCCGCGCCAGCGCGCGCTGACATACAGCGTAAGATAATCTACGCCATTCAGCCTGAACGGTTCATTGCAAAATGTTGCCGGCTGCATGTCCGCCGCCTGCAAGCCGGTTTCTTCACGCAACTCGCGCGCCGCGCACTGCAACACGGTTTCGCCCGGCTCCAGACGCCCGCCAGGAAATTGCCAGCATGGCGAAGCTTGCCGACTTAACCTTTCGCCCAGCAACACCTGATGCTGTTTCCACACAATCACAGCCACGCCTATGCGCAGTTGGCGGGAAGATGGGCCGGATGATGACATGACAGGGTGAGAAATTTGACGGCCTGTGACGCAGCGTTATCCGCCAGCGGCTCAGGCGTCAGTGGCCACCTGCACGCAGTTTTTGCCTTTCTGCTTGGCGTGATACATGGCGACATCGGCAGAGGCAATCATGGTGTCGAGCGAGTATCCGGGTTTGTATTCGGTGACGCCGAGTGAAATCGTCACCTTGGGCAACTGCTTGCCATCGATAATGCCGGGGTCGGCCTTGCTGATACGCTCGCGCAGGCGCTCGGCGATTTCGACGGCGTATTCCAGTTTGGTTTCGGGCAGCAGCACACAAAATTCCTCGCCGCCAAAGCGCGCCACCAGATCATTGGGGCGCAGCGGCTTGCGGATGTTTTCACCGACCGTGACCAGCACCTGGTCGCCGGCAAGATGGCCGTAGGTGTCGTTGTACTGCTTAAAGTCGTCGACATCAATCATAATCATCGACAGCGGCAGGTTGTCGCGCTCGCTGCGCTTGATTTCGCGCTCGAAGGCGTCATCCAACCAGCCGCGATTGTGCAGGCCGGTGAGCGCATCGATGGTGGCGTAACGCTGGTATTTGCGTTGCATTTCCAAGCTGTCGGCAATCACCAGATTGCTGTAGCGCACGCGCTCGGACATGATGTAAAGCAGGTTGCGGGAAATTTCATGCGACACGCTGACCAGCCGCCACAGGATTTCCTGCTCGATTTCCAGCACAATGGTGGGTTCGGATGCGCGCACCTGCGCCGACGGCGCGCGGTCATCGATAATCGACATTTCGCCAACGCATTCCCCCGGCTCGACCGTCGCCAGCGGAATTTCCTCATAGGGGCCAAGCTGAATCACCAACCGGCCGCTGACCAGTACATACAAATGCCGGTTTACCTTGTCCGTCGACAGCAGAACTTCATCGGTTTCCAGCGAGCGGTAGGGACACTGGTCAAGCAGCTCGACAATTTCCGGGTTATCCAGATCCACATTCCTGAACAACTGCAAACGTGACAGCATTTGCTTGTCATGCTTTTCAGGTACGGCGTTGTCCATGGAAGTTGTGTTCTCTTGTTTGGATAACATCAGCCAGCCACCATGCGGCGTTGTGCGAGTCCCGGAAGATTACAGCATATCAGGCTGGTTTTCAGCAACACCGGCTTAATCCCGCGCCACAATCCGCGTATACTGTTTAACCGTATTCAGTGAGCAAAAGAGGCGCGCATGAGCGGCAATGACGAACATTTCAGCATCATCAGCAAGGAACTGGGGCCGATGGAAAATTTTGTCTATCTGCTGCACGACCACGCCAGCAGCCACGCCGCCATCGTCGACCCGGCCTGGGACGTGGAGCAGATGATTGATCTGGCGAAGCAGCAAGATATTGAAATCACAGACATTCTGCTCACCCACAGCCACCACGACCACATCAACGGCATCGATAAGGTGCTCCAGCATTTTGACGCCCGCGTACACCTGCTCAAGCCCGAAGCCAGCTTCTGGGGCGCCGAGCTGGCCAAACCGGCGCTGCATCACGGTGGCGACGTGCTGCGGCTGGGCGAAAGCGAAATCGAAATCCTGCACACCCCCGGCCACACCCCCGGCTCGGCCTGCTACAAACTGGGCAAACACCTGATCGCCGGCGACACCCTGTTCGTATTTGGCTGTGGCCGCTGCGACCTGTCAGGCGGCGACCCCAACCAGATGTACGACACCCTGCGCCGCCTCAAACACGACCTGCCCGGCAACACCATCCTGCACCCCGGCCACAACTACTCTCCCGCGCACCCCACCTCAACCTTGCAGGAACAGGCCAAAGGCAACCCGTTCATGCATTTCGACAACAAGAATGACTTCGTGAAATACCGCATGCAGATTCACGACAGGGTGCGCAGCGATCCGTATGAACCGGTGAGCAAGGATGAAGCCTTGCAGTGTGTGCATGGGCATCATTAGGGAAGCCCTGATTTATTCAGCTTCCTTAGTTGATCATTCATGCGGAGCAACTGATAAGGCAATAATCTTGCGGAACCGAAAATATCAACTGATAAGGCAACCTGCCGTTAGCGTTACATACCACCATAGCAAACAACGCGAGATTGCCGCATCATTACACTCCCCGCCATGACACAAAACCCGCAAACCTGCCTGCCGCCCACCCCAAAAACCCCACAACTATCAACGTATTATGCGCCCAATATCAGAATGCGCTAAAATGCCACCCCGATTTTCACAACCCTGTTGATTATGGCTGATAACTTTGTCGCCCTGGCGGCGGTCGCCGATGTGCCTCCCGGCAAGATGTACCGCGCGATTCACGATGGCAAGGCCTATTTGCTGGCCAATGTCGATGGCGCGGTGTATGCAGTGGATGATATGTGCACCCATGAGGATGCATCACTGTACAAGGGCTCGCTGCATGACGATTGCGTCAAATGCCCGCTGCACGGCAGCCGTTTCAGGCTGGCCACCGGCGAGGCGCTGGACGAACCGGCCGAGGAGAATCTGAACACTTACGCTGTCAAAATAGAAGGCGACAGCATTCTGGTCGCAGTCGGCTGACTGCGCGAACGAGGTACCCCCATGAGTGTCGATGTAGAAGCACTGTTACAAAAAGACAACAAGACCATTATGCGCTCGATTATCCAGCGCATCGCCACCGGCCCGGACATGAGCAAGGACATCACCCGTGAGGAAGCGCGCGCCGGGATGAAAGCGATTTTGCAGGGCGATGTGCCGGATGTGCAATCCGCGCTGTTTCTGATTGCGCTGCGCATGAAGCGCGAAACCGATGAAGAAAATATCGGCGTGCTCGATGGCATTCGCGACATGTGCCATACCGCGGTGGCTGATGTCGACGAAGTGCTGGACATGTCCGACCCCTACAACGGCTACAACCGCTCGCTGCCCGCCGCGCCGTTTCTGCCTGCGGTGATGGCCGCCTGTGGCGTACCCTCGGTATCGCATGGCGTGGAAACCACCGGCCCCAAATTCGGCATTACCCATCATCGCGTGTTGCGCGCGGCCGGCGTCAAGGTGGATTACAGTGTTGATGAAGCAGCAAAACAGATTGCTTCGGACGCTGGCTGGGCCTATGTCGACCAGAAAGCCTATTGCCCGCCGCTGCACGACCTGACCGAACTGCGCACCACCATGGTGAAACGCCAGGCCATCACCACGGTGGAAGTGCTGACCAAACCGATCAGCGGCAAACGCAAAACCCATTACATGTCCGGCTATGTGCACAAACCCTACACCCGCGTTTACGCCATGCTGGCGCGCCACGCCGGTTTTGATTCCTGCCTGATGGTGCGCGGCGTGGAAGGCGGCATCATTCCGTCGCTGCGGCAGAAAGGCAAGGTGTTCTTTTACCACGACATGGGCGAAGAACAGTCGCAGGAATTCGACCCGGCGGATATCGGCATTCAGTCCGAGGTACGCGCCACACCGCTGCCGGACGATCTGCCGCCGAAACCATCGCCGGATGAAATCGGCGCAGACTTCGATGTGCTGGCCGCTTCGCAGGCGGCCGCCGATGCCGGACTGGCTGCACTGCAAGGCCAGGCCGGCAGCACGTTCGACGCGCTGGTGTACGCCGGCGCCATCGCGCTGTGGCATCTGAAAAAAGCCGACAGCCTGCAAGCCGGTGCTGACATTGTCAGTAATGTGTTAAAAACCGGCAAAGCACTGGAACATTTCAACCTCAACCGAGCCTAATCATGCCGTTACCTGAAGAAAAGAAAAACGAGATTCGCGACCGCCTTAACCGCGACCCGGACTTTCGTGACGAGTTTGTCACCCAGGCGCGCAACATGTACATCAAGGCGCTGAAGTTCAACCCCGGTCTGGAAGACGACATCAACAAGTTCGAGCAGATACTGGGGGCCGACCCCGGAACCTATGCTTTTGACAAGGGTGAGGCGGACGAACTTGACATCTTCGAGAAAATTCTCGATGCCTTTGACAACCAGGTGCTACAGGAAGAAAAAGAAAACAGCACCATCAACTGAAAATACAACTATGACCAAACACCTGCTCGCCCTGCCCCTGTTGCTCAGCCTGAGCGCCTGCCTCGAAGCCCAGAACCCGAAAGATATTGCCCGGCAATACTGGCAGGCGATGGCGAATGGCGACACCGAAGCGGCCAAACAATATGTCAGCAAGGACAGCCAGCAGGCGTTCGATCACTATCTGCAACGCATCGGCCAGGGCGCGGAAATCAAACAGGTGGCGCTGGATGATCTGAACACCAGCGTGGTGACAACCATCAACCCCAACCCGCAAAAGCCGTATCTCGACAGGCCGTTCAACACCTATCTGGTGCTGGAGCAGGGCAAGTGGAAAATCGACATGCAACGCACCCGTGTGCCGCCCGCGCCGGATGAAATTGAAAGGCAGCTTGGCGAACTGTCGCAAAAACTGAACCAGTCGCTGCAACAGAACGCCACTGAGATGGAACAGGTTTTCGGCGAAGGCATGCAACTGCTGGATCAACTGCTGACCCAGGGTTCGAAGGAAATGAGTGAATCGCTGCTCAAGGGCATGGAAAAATTCCGCGAGGCCATGCGCGAATCGGTTGAAGCCATGAAGCAAAAACGCCAGCAGATGCAACAGGCGCCTTCCGCCCCCGCGCCCTCATCGCCGCAACCGGCTGCGCCTGAGGATTCCGGCGAAGGCATGATCTGACCCGGCGCTAACCGCTTCTCCACGGAACCCGACGCTTGCGCATCCCCGCCGAACTGCCGCAGCACATCCCGCCTGACATGCTGGCCAAAAACGCCAGCAACGATATGCTGCTGTTCACAGCGGCCATTTCCATCCTGATTGGCGCCGCCCTCACCTGGCTGGGCTGGCATGGCAAACAAATGTGGATGGTGGCGTGGAGCATTGGCCTGATTATCGCTGCAATTGCGATGGCAATCGCGATTCTTTTTCTATAATCTGTATGTCCGGCGGAAGACAGAAAACCAACAGTTTGTTCAGGATGCGCCGCCTTGTTCCTTTACCAATAAACCAATCGTACATCAACAAGACTGACAGGAATGCCTATGTTTAATAAAGTTACACAATGGTTGTTTACCCTGATGTTTCTCATCAGCTTTCAGAACGCTGCGCTGGCGGCCAATCCAAAAGTGCTGATGAAAACCAGCATGGGCGATGTTGAAATCGAACTGTTTGCCGACAAGGCGCCGGTTTCGGTAAAAAACTTTCTTACTTACGTCAACGAAGGCGCTTACGATGGAACCATCTTCCATCGCGTGATCAAGGGCTTTATGAACCAGGGCGGCGGCTTTGACAAGGATTACAAAAAACGCCCGACCAAGGCGCCGATTACCAACGAAGCCGACAACGGACTGAAGAACAAACGCGGAACCATCGCCATGGCGCGCACCAGCCAGCCTCACTCCGCCACCAACCAGTTCTTTGTTAACACCGTCGACAATCCGTTTCTGAATCACACCGGTAAAAACATGCGCGGCTGGGGTTATGCGGTTTTCGGCAAGGTCACCAAAGGCATGGAGGTAATGGATAAAATCGCCGATACGCCCACCAAGCCTGGCAGACTCGGACAAAATATGCCGATCACCCCGGTTGTAATCGACAAGATTGAAGTGATTGAGGAATAGCGTTTTCTGGTTGCACCGCAAAGGCGCAAAGCTCGCAATGAATCTGTTGTAGGAGCAGCTTCAGCCACGAGTCGCGCTATCAGCATATGACGCACTTGCTGAAATCGTGGCTTCGCGGCTGAAGCCGAGCCCACCATCAAAAAAGCCTTTGCGCCTTTGCGCTAAACACATTAGTCATTGCTTTCGGCTGCTGTCAAAGCCGGCAAAAAATATTCGCTGACCAGCAGCGGCTTGCCCCCCACATAGAACACCGAGCGCCGGCCCCACACCTTGCCCTGTTGTTCGCCGGTGCGCGAGTACAGCATGTCGCCCGGTTGCAGGCAGGACACCATCATTTGTTCCCGGCGCATGCTGCTGTCCGCAAACAGCATGGCGCCCAGTGGCCGATTGCCCAGATTGGCGTAAAGCCTCTGTTTGCCGGTGACCGTCGACAATGGAATCACAGTGCGCGCATACACCATCGCGGCGGCGCCGCAGTACAGTTTCACTTCACGGATAATGGCGTGCTGACGATTGCGAATGTTCAGCACATTGCGCTCATCCAGCGTCGGCAAGCGTATCGATTGTTGCAACAGCTCCACCCGAAACTCACCGACAGCGCAACGCCGGCAAAGACGAATCAGCCTTGCCGTCAGTGAGCCGGTGTCAAACAACCACGGCAGCACGGCTGCGGGAGCGTCGACGTGAAACAGTTGCTGTTTGCTGCGCCACAGTCGTCGGCAACAGATTTGTGTGTGCGGGGTGTTGATAGAAATTCTCGGCCAGCGGATTCAGAGGCCGAATATTAACTCAGACAGACGGGTTTGTGTTCAGCCAATGACGCAATTTTTGTTTCAGCTCCTCCAGCTTGACCGGCTTGCCCAGGTAGTCATCCATGCCAGCCTGCAGGCAGCGTTCGCGGTCGCCTTCCATCACGTTCGCGGTCATCGCAATAACAGGCAGCCTGCCCCCGGCTTCCTGTTTCTCCTTTTCACGCAAATGGCCGGTGGCCTCAAAGCCGTCCATTTCCGGCATCTGGCAGTCCATCAGAACGGCGTCGAAACGGTTTTCCCGCAGTTGTTGCAAGGCTTCGACGCCATTGTTGGCGATGACGCATTGCACGCCGATTTTTTCCAGCATTTTGGTGGCGACCATCTGGTTAACCGGGTTGTCTTCCGCCAGCAGCACCGTTCCGCTGAGTGGTGTATCATCCTCCGCTTGATGTTGCCTGCTGTCCTGCTGGTAATCCACTTCGTCGACAACGCCCAACGGAACCACAAACCAGAATGTTGAACCTTGTTCCGGTTTACTGTCAACGCCGATTTCACCATACATCAAACCGACCAGCTGACGCACAATCGCCAGACCCAGTCCGGTGCCGCCGTATTTGCGTGTGGTGGAGCCGTCCGCCTGGGTGAATGCGGTAAACAGTTTTTGTTGCGCATCCTCGCTGATGCCAACGCCGGTGTCCTGCACTTCGACACGCACGGTGATGTTTTCATCATTGGTGTGCACCACTTTCAGCCGCACACATATCTCGCCCTGCTCGGTGAACTTGAGCGCATTGGAAATCAGGTTGATGAGAATCTGGCGCATGCGTGTCGGGTCGCCCTTCACGCGCAGCGGCAAGGCATCGTCAATTTCACTGCGCAGTATCACGCCTTTCTGCTCGGCCTTTAGCGCATGCAGGGTGACAAGGTCATTGATGACTTCGCGCAGGTCGAACTGGATAATCTCAATGTCCAGCTTGCCCGCCTCGATTTTGGACAGGTCGAGAATGTCATTCAGAATCGACAGCAGGGCGTCCGCCGATTTGTGCGCAGTGCGCACATATTCAATTTGCGACTCGTCTAGATTCGTATCTTCCAGCAACTGCAGGGTGCCGATGACGCCATTCATTGGCGTGCGGATTTCATGACTCATGTTGGCGAGAAACTCACCCTTGGCTGCCGACATTTTTTCCGCGCGGTCGCGTTCGCGCTTGAGTTCGCGCTCCATCAGCTTGACGTGCTCGATTTCGGTTTGCAGATTTGCATTGGCATGTTCGAGCTGCTTTTGCGCCTGCGTCAGGTTTTCAATCAACTCCATGTTTTTATACGACAGCAGCAAGGCGTCGCTGCTTGACTGGTAGATGCGCCACGCCGCCAACATCATGACGCCAATAAAGAACCCGGTCATCGCAGCCAGCGCATAATAGATTTCACCACCGATGCTGAACAGCCGAATCATCAGCGGCACCAGCACCAGCCCGACGTAGCCGCAATAGACCCAGGCGACATTGGCGTAAATCACGCCGGTTGCGGATACGCCCACCAGAATGAAGGCCAGCACCACCTGTTCGATTTGCGCGTAGGGGAACATCAGAATCGAGGTCACACCCCAAACCGCGCCGGTCAGTAATACCGCCAGCAGATACCAGCGCCGCATCACGTCAGCTATCACGCCGGCGCGTTCCGGTTCGTACAGTTTGAGATAATGCACCATGGCGCGAAACAGGAACAACAGGGTCATGGCGCCAATCCACACCACCAACACCTCGCGCGGCAGTTTGTTCCACACCAGACCGACCCAGATCACCGCCATGCCATAGGCGGCGATATTGCCGAAGGTGGAGCCTTCGATCAGTCGCGTAATCTGGGTTTGCAGCACCTTGTCGCGATACGGGGAATCGGCGGCGCTGTCGCTTGTTTCAGTGGTCGCGGTTTGTGCTGCCTGGGCGAACATGTCTATTCGGGGGGTCACTCTATAGCTGATTCTGGTCTTCCTTTAATAGACGAATCCACCATGAAAAACCAGCATGATGATACTTTAAGGCGCTGTTTTTACAGTTTGTTACAGCGCCTGGCGCATATGCTTTCATTACGCTTCCGCATAGCGTCCGGCCTCGCCCAGCCAGCGGCGAATCAGCGCATCAGCCGCGCTGTCGTTCTGTTGCAGCATTTGCTGCGCCGCCTGTTTCACCACCGGCAACCAGTTTTCGTCGCGCACAATATCGGCGATGCGCATTTGCAGCAACCCGGTCTGACGGGCGCCAAGCAACTCGCCGGGGCCGCGCAGCTCCAGATCTTTTTGCGCAATCACGAAGCCGCTGCTGGTGTCGCGCAAAATTGACAAACGCTGCTTGCCGGTATTCGACAACGGCGGCTGATACATCAGCACACAGGCGCTGGCGCGATTACCCCTGCCGACGCGGCCACGCAACTGGTGCAACTGCGCCAGCCCCAGGCGTTCCGCATTTTCGATCACCATCAGTGAAGCGTTGGGCACATTGACGCCAACTTCAATCACGGTGGTGGCGACCAGCAAGTCAATCTCCCTGTTCTTGAACTGCGCGACCACCTCGTCCTTTTGTTGCTGTTTCATGCGGCCGTGCACCAGCCCGATTCGCAGCCTGTTCAATTCCTGCGTCAGCGCCGCCGCGGTTTCTTCCGCCGCCTGACATTGCAGCAGTTCCGATTCTTCCACCAGCGTGCATACCCAGTACGCCTGCTCGCCAGCTTCACAGGCGCTGGCGATGCGCGCAATCACTTCTCCTCGCCGACTGTTGGGCAGCACCACGGTCGTCACCGGCTTGCGGCCTTCGGGCAACTCATCAATCACCGAATAATCCAGATCAGCATAGGCCGTCATCGCCAGACTACGCGGTATCGGGGTTGCGGTCATAATCAGCTGGTGTGGCAAGGTGTCATTGAACCGGCCTTTCTCACTTAACGACAACCTTTGATGCACGCCAAAGCGATGCTGCTCATCCACGACCATGACCGCCAGGTTGTGAAACACCACATCCTCCTGGAACAGCGCATGGGTGCCGATAATGACAGGCGCCTCGCCGGTGGCAATCTGCGCCAGCTTTTGTTTACGCGCCTCGCCCTTGTCCTTGCCAGTGAGTAATACGCATTGTTGCGGGAACCATTGCACAAAATTCACCATGTGCTGGCTAGCGAGAATTTCGGTAGGCGCCATGATGGCGATTTGCACCTGGTTGTGAATCGCCGCCAGCGCCGCGAATGCCGCCACCACGGTTTTGCCGGAGCCGACATCGCCCTGCAGCAATCGCAACATGGGTTTGTCGCCGGACAAATCCTGCAGGATTTCTGCAATCACCTTTTGCTGCGCCTGCGTCAATTCGAAATCGAGCGATGCAACAAACTGTTGATAACTGTCGGCGTCCACAGTCAGCGCCCGCGCTCTGTTTAACCGCACCTGCTTGCGCACAACCGCAAGACTGAGCTGGTGCGCCAACAGTTCCTCGACAACCAGACGCTGTTGCGCCGGATGTCTGCCCTGCTGCAATTGCGCCAGATTGCAGTCCGGCACCGGAAAATGAATAGCGCGCAAGGCTTGCGCCAATGACGGTAATTTGTATCGCCCACCGATTGATTCCGGCAGCAAATCATTCACTGTCTGCTGTTCCCATAACTGAAACGCCTGCCTCACCAGTGTTCGCAGCAACTTCTGGCTGACTTTTTCTGTTTTGGGATAAACCGGGGTAAGCGTTTCTTCGACAATGCCAACGTCGTCGTCACCGAGGATTCGATACTCGGGATGGGCGACTTCCAGTTTGTTAACCCCAACGCGCGGCTCGCCAAAACAGCGCAACCGCGCACCGGGTGACAACTGCGCCTGCTGCGCCTTGCTGAAATGAAAAAAGCGCAGCACCACCGCGCCGGTTCCATCGGACAGGTAACACAGCAACATGCGCCGGCTGCGACTGCGACCACGCGCGCCGCCATACTTGACTTCAGCATGTTCGATAACGCCTTCGAACACAGCCGCCACGGAAGGCCGCAAACTGCCAATGGCCACCACGCGGGTGCGGTCTTCGTAACGCAGCGGCATGTGGAACAGCAAATCCTGCACCGTATGGATTTGCAGTTTTTCAAGTTGCCCTGCCAGCGCCGGGCCAACGCCTTTTAAAGTGGTAACATTTTGTTGTTCGACGGGATGTGACATGTGAATGGTGTTACCGCAATGGCGCAAAATCGTGAGCCTGTTTCCCGCCTGCGAACGCAAACAGAGCTTGCACTACCCGATCGTCCTGACGGCCGGGCAAGCCAACAGTCTGTTAAAGCGCCCCCCGGCAGGACAAAACCACGCCAAAATACAATTTGCGTCTATTCGCGTGCATTTGCGGAAAAAAAGCCTCTATCCCAGCTCCATCACCGCGTCCATTTCCACCCCGGCGTCTTTCGGCAAGGCCGCCACACCGATCGCGGCGCGCGCCGGATAGGGTTCGGTAAAGTATTCCGCCATCACTTCATTCACCACAGGGAAATGCGACAGGTCGGTGAGAAACACATTAAGCTTTGCAATATCCGCCAGACTACCGCCGGCGGCTTCAGCCACCGCGCTCAGGTTTTCGAACACGCGGTGTATCTGTTCGCGAATGTCGCCTTCGACCATTTCCATGCTTTCCGGTATCAACGGGATTTGCCCGGAAAGATAAACGGTGCTTCCGGTTTTCACGGCTTGCGAATAGGTTCCGATGGCTTGCGGCGCCTTGTCGGTGGCGATGATTTCTCTGCTCATTTTTATGCTCTTTTGTATTGATTGTCGTTAACAGGTAAACGGGTTACAGCCGCATGATTCGCATCACATTGGGAATGCGGCGCAGGCGGCGCAGCACCCTGGCGAGGTGATTACGGTCTTTGACATCGAGATGATAGGTAATGGTGGTGGTAAAACCATCCTTGTTGTCTTCCAGTTCAACATTGCTGATATTGGCGCCTTCATCAGACACCACTGTCGCCGTGCGCGCCAGTACTCCGGGTTCGTTGGCGACATCCAGCCGAATCACGCTGGTGAATTCTCCCTCGGCATCGTCTGACCATTTCACGTCCACATATTTGTCGGCGCTGTTGGCCTGAACGCGATCAGCCTCGATGTTTTTGCAACCGTCACGATGAATCACGATGCCACGTCCCTTGCTGATGACGCCAATAATCTGGTCGCCAGGAATCGGATGACAGCATTTTGCATACGACACCACCATGCCCTCGGTGCCATGTATCGCCAGCGGCGCCTGGGTTTTCATTTCGCGGGTTTCTTCCGAGTCGCCATGCGGAATGCGTTCCGGCACCAACCGCCGCGCCACCAGATTCGGCGGACGGTTGCCCATGCCGATATCTTCAAGCAGTTCGTTCACACTGTCGAAACCGCATTCGTCGAGAAAGTTCTGCATGGCCTGCTCAGGCACGTCATCCAGCCGCAGTCCCAACCCTTTCAGACAGCGATCCATCAACCGCCGCCCCTGCGCAATGGCTTCATCCGACTGCATGTTTTTGAGGTAGTTGCGAATATTGCTACGCGCCTTGGCGGTGACCACAAAGTTTAGCCAGGCCGGATTGGGACGGCCCGAGGGCGAGGTTATCACTTCCACCGTCTGACCGCTGTACAAAGGCGTGTTCAACGGCGCGAAACTGTGATCAAGTTTGGCGGCGACGCATGTGTTGCCAATGTCGGTGTGCACCGCATAGGCGAAGTCGACCGGCGTGGCGTTGCGCGGCAGTTTCATGATGTCGCCATCGGGCGTGTACACGTATACTTCGTCGTGGAACAGGTCGACCTTGATGTTTTCCAGAAACTCCAGTGAGTCGCCCGCGGTTTGCTGCATTTCCAGAATACCGGTGAGCCAGTCGCGGGCGCGCGCATGCGCGCTGTTGACGCGCGCCTCATCATCCGGCGCCTTGTATAACCAGTGCGCGGCGATGCCGCTTTCGGCAAACAGATCCATTTCCTGGGTGCGAATCTGTACTTCCATCGGAATGCCATGCGGCCCATACAATGCCGTGTGCAATGACTGGTAGCCATTGCTTTTCGGAATCGCGATGTAATCCTTGAACCGGCCCGGAATCGGTTTGAACAGGTTGTGCACAATGCCCAGCACGCGATAGCACTCGTCCACCGAATCCACCAGCACACGCACGGCGTACACATCCAGCACCTTGCTGAACGGGATGCGCTTGTAACGCATTTTGTTGTACAGGCTGTACAGATGTTTTTTGCGCGACTTGATTTCGGCGTTGATATCCATCTCCACCAGTCGCGCGCTGAAAGAATTGTTAATGGTGGTAATCAGCTCCTTGCGATGACCACTGGCTTTGGCCACGGCGGCTTCCAGCACGCGATAGCGCATCGGGTGCATCGCCTTGAACGCCAGGTCTTCCAGTTCATGCCGCAGCGTGTAAATGCCCAGCCGGTTGGCGATGGGAGTGTAGATTTCCAGTGTTTCCTGCGCGATGCGGCGGCGCTTTTCCGGGCGCAGCGCATCCAGCGTGCGCATGTTGTGCAGGCGGTCGGCGAGCTTGATGATGATAACGCGAATATCTTTCGCCATCGCCAGCAATACTTTCTGGATATTGTTGGCCTGCTGCTCGATTTTGTTTTTGAACTTGATGTTGGTGAGCTTGCTGACGCCATCAACAAGATGCGCCACTTCCCCACCGAATTTCTCTTCGATTTGCTTGCGCGTGGCGGGGGTGTCTTCGATAACATCATGCAAAATGGAAGCAATGATGCTGTGCATGTCCATATGCATTTCCGCGAGAATGCGGGCCACGGCGATGGGGTGGTAAATGTAAGGCTCGCCGGAAACGCGGTGCTGGCCTTCGTGCTGCTGCGCGCCGAACAGGTAGGCGCGGTAGACTTCGCGAACCTGGTCCTGCTCCATGTAGCCGCCAACCAGGTCGCATAAATCAGAAATCAGAAAACGGTCATCGTGTCCTGTATCAGTGGAAGTGTCGCTGGCAGCCGGTTTTGTCATGCTTACAGTTGAGCTGACAAATCTCCCTCAATCAGCGCTTCCAGATCATCTTCCATATTGACTTCCTGATCCAGCTTGTCCTTGTCAATCAGGCCGTCGGCGATTTCGCGCAGCGCCAGCACGGTAGGCTTGTCGTTGTCTTCCGGCACCAGCGGCTCGGCGCCCATCGCCAGCTGGCGGGCGCGCTTGGCGGCGACCAGCACCAGCTCAAACCGGTTGTCTACATTATCAAGGCAATCTTCTACAGTTAATCGCGCCATGGGGGTTTGTACTCCAATAAAAAGGTTCGCCGGAGCGCAAGGCTCCGGTAATTAACAGTTTGATTTTACTCTATTTCAGCTGTCAGATAACAGCCCGGCGAGCAAATCCGCGTGTTTTTGCTGCTGATAGTCCAGGGTTTGCCGCTGGCTGATAAATATCGCCGTCAGATTCCGGGTGGCGGCATCCAGCTCATCGTTTATTACAATATAGTCGAATTCGGCGTAATGTGACATTTCGCTTACCGCTTCATGCATGCGTTTTTCAATCACTTCGTCGCTGTCCTGGCCGCGACCGGTCAGGCGCTCTCGCAGCGCCTCGATGGACGGCGGCAGGATGAAAATGCTCCGGCAGTCGTGCATCAGCTGGCGAATCTGGCGCGCGCCCTGCCAGTCGATTTCCAGAATCACGTCAATGCCCTTGAGCAGTTGCTCCTGAATCGACTGCCGCGAGGTGCCGTAATAATTGCCGAATACCCTGGCGCTTTCGAGAAATTCACCTTCCGCGACCATTTCGTTGAAGCGCGCTTCGTCGATGAAGTGGTAATCCGCCCCGTCGACCTCGCCCTCGCGCATCGGCCGCGTGGTGTGCGACACCGACACCGCCACGTCTTCCAGCGTTTTCACCACCTGCTGCACCAGCGTGGTCTTGCCCGCGCCCGAGGGGGCGGAAATAATGTACAGCGTGCCTTTGGACAAAGGTTTGCCCTCTTAAACTATGGGGTGGGGGGATAATCTGGTCGGAGTGAGAGGATTACAAAATACATCCTGTATTTTGCCCCTGCAAAAAACGCAGGCGCCGCGCTGTGCGCGTTCAAAATCGCTCCCGGCGATTTTAGTTGAACCTCTTATCGGTTCGGCATCCACTCACCCCGGCTCTATATTTTTCGCCCGCTGCGCGGGCTTAACTGGTCGGAGTGAGAGGATTTGAACCTCCGACCCCTACGTCCCGAACGTAGTGCTCTACCAAGCTGAGCTACACTCCGAAGCGGCGTATTGTAACAAGATTTGACGGCATGACCTAGAGCGTCAGGACTATTCTTTTTTTAGCCACAGAGCAGTTGTGTTGAAAGTCAACCCGCATCCACATATTGCCAGGGCGTTTGGTTCTTGACCATCGTGTTGAGTGTCACCAGCAACTTGCGCATGCAAGCCGTGATGGCCACCTTGAACGGT
>JALWPK010000205.1 GCA_026995045.1 Gammaproteobacteria bacterium
ATAAAATTCGCGAACACACATTACAGCGGGTTCCCTACATGCTGGTTGTCGGCGACCGGGAGCTCGAGACGAACACAGTGGCCGTGCGCACGCGAGACGGAAAAGACCTCGGCGCCATGTCGGTAGATGACCTGGCGAAGCGTTTTTCCGAAGAAATCGTGAGCCGCGGTCTTTCTGTTTCCAGTAATGCCGATTAGATTTTTTGGAGGAATACAATATCGCAGCACCGAAATCGACGCGTCTGAATACAGACATCACCTATCCTGAAGTTCGGGTCATCGACCAGGACGGTGAACAGCTTGGCATTATGACAAGCGAAGACGCGCTAGCCAAAGCGATGGATGCCGGTCTTGACCTGGTAGAAGTTTCCCCCAATGCCGAGCCGCCTGTTTGCCGAATCATGGATTTCGGCAAGTACAAGTTTGAAAACAGCAAGAAAAAACAGGCCGCCAAAAAGAAACAGAAAAAAATTCAGGTCAAGGAAATCAAGTTCCGGCCGCGCACCGAGGAAGGCGACTATCAGGTCAAGCTGAAAAAGCTGATCAAGTTCCTCGAAAACGGCGACAAGGTAAAAGTGACCATGCGTTTCCGTGGCCGCGAGTTTGCGCATCAGGAACTGGGTATGGAATTCCTCAAGCGTATCGAAAAAGATTTGGAAGAATACGGCGTTGTAGAACAAATGCCGGGCATGGAAGGCAGGCAGATGGTTATGCTGCTTGGGCCGAAGAAAGGCAAGTAACACGCAACGGTTACTGCATTAACCGGAAGCGCCGGTATCAAGATTTACGGACAAACACCGCGCGGTTCCCTGAAGTACACACAACAGGAGAAGGCAGATGCCTAAAATGAAAACCAACCGGGGCGCGGCCAAGCGTTTCAAACGCACTGGCTCCGGTAAATTCAAGCGCGCACAATCTTTCCGCCGTCATATTCTGACGAAAAAGAGCACCAAGCGTAAACGTCACCTGCGTGACAATGCCGTGGTGCACGACAATGACACGAAGATGCTTAACCGCATGCTTCCATACGTATAAGCGGGGAGAACAGACATGCCAAGAGTAAAAAGAGGCGTTCAGGCCAGAGCCAAACACAAAAAGGTGCTGGCCAAGGCCAAAGGTTATTACGGCGCGCGCAGCCGCGTCTATCGCGTCGCCAATCAGGCGGTGATCAAGGCCGGTCAGTATGCGTACCGCGACCGCCGGGTTAAAAAACGCACCTTCCGTTCATTGTGGATTGTGCGCATCAATGCCGCCGCCCGCGAATGCGGTTTGTCCTACAGCCGTTTCATGAACGGTTTGAGCAAGGCCGACATCGACATCGACCGCAAGGTGCTGGCTGATCTGGCGGTGCACGACATGACCGCTTTCGGCGCACTGGCGGAAAAAGCCAAGGCTGCGCTGGCCGCCTGAGCCGCAGGGACAAGTGAAGACAGGCAAGTGGCGAGTCAAATCGGCATACACAAGGGGGAAGCAGGCTTCCCCCTTTTTTTGTAAACCCTGACAAGCAAGCTGGAGAAAGCGGTTGGAACTGGAAGCGTTAACGGCAAAAGCGCAGGCTGAAATCGATGCGGCTGATGATTTGCAGGCGCTCGACGCCATACGGGTGAACTACCTCGGCAAAAAAGGCGAACTCACCGCCTTGCTGAAAACACTCGGCAGTCTGCCCGGCGACCAGCGCAAGGCGGCGGGTCAGCAAATCAACCAGGCCAAGCAGCAGGTGCAGCAGCGGCTGGAAGCCAAAAAAGCCGAACTGGAGCAGGCGAAACTGCAGGCGCAACTGGCCAGCGAAAAAGTTGATGTCACCCTGCCGGGACGCGGCCAGCGCGCCGGCGGCCTGCATCCGGTGACGCGCACCATGCAGCGCATCGGAGCCCTGTTTTCCCAGATGGGTTTCACTGTCGAGCAGGGGCCGGAAATCGAGGACGATTTTCACAATTTCGAGGCGCTGAACATTCCGGCGCATCATCCGGCGCGGGCGATGCACGACACCTTTTATTTCGACGCCAACACCCTGTTGCGCACCCACACCTCGCCGGTGCAGGTGCGCCACATGGAAGCGCACAAACCGCCGCTGCGCATCATCGCGCCGGGCCGGGTGTACCGCTGCGACTCCGACTTGACCCACACGCCGATGTTTCATCAGGTGGAAGGTCTGCTGGTCGATGAAAACGTCAGCTTCGCCGATCTGATGGGCACGCTGGACGACTTTCTCAAACTGTTTTTCGAAAACGACGACTTGCAAACCCGTTTCCGGCCATCGTATTTTCCGTTCACCGAGCCGTCATCGGAAGTCGATATCCAGTGTGTGATGTGTGAAGGCGAAGGTTGCCGCGTCTGCGGTCACACCGGCTGGCTGGAAGTGCTGGGCTGCGGCATGGTGCATCCCAAAGTGTTTGAATCCGCCGGCATCGATAACGAGGTGTTCACCGGCTACGCCTTCGGCATGGGCGTGGAGCGGCTGGCGATGCTGCGTTATGGCGTCAACGACCTGCGGCTGTTCTTCGAAAACGATCTCAGGTTCTTGCAGCAATTTGCATAACGTGATTGGCCACAGAGAACGCTGAGTTTTAACAGTGTTAAGTTTATTGGCTACGGATAAGTGACGATATATTTAACTGAAAAATATTTTGATAACCCTCTGTGGTCTCGGTGACCTCTGTGGCGAAAAAACAATATGAAATTTAGTGAACAATGGTTAAGAAGCTGGTGTAACCCCGGCATTTCCACCGGGGAAATGCTGGAGCAGTTGACCATGGCCGGGCTGGAAGTTGATGGCGTGGAGCCGGCTGGCGGCGCCTTTACCGATGTGGTGGTGGCGAAGATCGAGTCGGTGGAAAAACACCCCGACGCCGACAAGCTCAATGTGTGCCAGGTGAATGACGGCTCGCAAACCCTGCAGATTGTTTGCGGCGCCGCCAATGTGCGCCCCGGTTTGCTGGCGCCGCTGGCGCGCATCGGCGCGGAATTGCCGGGACAGAAAGCCGGGGAGACGTTCAAAATCAAGCCGGCCAAACTGCGCGGCGTGGGGTCGTCCGGCATGCTGTGCTCGGAAAAGGAACTGGGGCTGGCCGATGCCGCCGATGGGCTGATGGAGCTGCCGGCGGATGCGCCTGTCGGAACCAAGCTGCGCGATTATCTCGAACTCGACGACAACATTATCGAAATCGATCTGACGCCCAATCGCGGCGACTGTCTCAGCATCGCCGGGGTGGCGCGTGAACTGGGCGTGCTCAACCAGTGTGATGTCAATGCGGTGAGTATTCAGGACATTCCCAAAAGCTGCGACGCCACCTTCAGCGTGCAAATGAATGCGCCCGAGGCCTGCACCCATTATGTGGGCCGGGTGATTAAGCAGGTAAACGTCAGCGCGGCCACACCCTTGTGGATGGTGGAGCGCCTGCGCCGCAGCGGTATCCGTTCGCTGGGCGCGATTGTCGACATCACCAATTATGTGATGCTGGAACTGGGGCAGCCGATGCACGCCTTCGATCTCGCTACACTGAACGGTCACATCGATGTGCGCTTTGCCCGCAAGGGCGAAAGCATCACCCTGCTCGACGGCAAGGAAATTACTCTTGATGAGCAAACCTTGCTGATCGCCGACGCCAGTCAGCCGCTGGCGCTGGCCGGCATCATGGGCGGCGAGCATTCCGGCGTCAGCGATGACACACAGGACATTTTTCTGGAAAGCGCGTTTTTCCGCCCGGAAATCATCGCCGGCAAGGCGCGCTCCTACGGCCTGCACACCGACTCCTCGCACCGTTTCGAGCGCGGCGTCGACCCGCAGTTGCAGCGCCACGCCATCGAGCGCGCCACCGAACTGGTGCTGCAAATCTGCGGCGGCGAAGCGGGCGAGGTGTGCGAGCACACCACCGACGCGCATCCACAGTCGAACCCGGCAATAACGCTTCGCAAGTCGCGCATCCGCCGCTTGCTGGGGGTGGAGATTGAAGACGGCGCGATCGAAGATATGTTGCGTCGACTGGAGATGGATGTGCAAGCGACAGACCAGGGCTGGCGCGTGACCGCGCCGAGCTTCCGCTTCGATATCAACATCGAAGCCGATCTGCTGGAAGAAATCGTGCGCATTTACGGCTACAACAACATCCCGCGCAACAAGCCGGTGTACCACGCTAACATGCAGCCGGTGACCGAGCATTGCGTGGCGCTGCCGCGGCTGCGTCAGGCGCTGGTCGATCGCGGCTATTTCGAGGCCATCACCTACAGCTTTGTCGACCCGTCACTGCAACAGATTTTCGAACCCGATGTGACCCCGGTGGCGCTGGCCAATCCATTGTCGTCTGAGATGTCGGTGATGCGCACCACGCTGTGGCCGGGTCTGGTCAGCGCCGTGCGCCACAATCTGAATCGTCAGCAGTCGCGGGTGCGCCTGTTCGAGACCGGGCTGAGTTTCATTCCGCACAGCGAAGGCCTGCAGCAGGTGAACCGGATTGCAGGCGTGGTCACCGGCGCGGCGCAGCTGGATCAGTGGGCGCAGCAAAGCGTGGAAGTGGACTTTTTCGACATCAAGAGCGATGTCGAAGCCCTGCTGGCCATGCGCCGCCTCGATGCCGATTTCGCCGCCGCCGGGCATCCGGCGCTGCATCCCGGGCAGTCGGCAAAAGTGCTGTCGCAGGGCGAGCACATCGGCTGGCTGGGCGCGCTGCATCCGCAGGTGCTGGACAAGCTCGGCATCGACCAGCCGGTATTTGTGTTCGAGCTGGATCTGGAACAGGCGCAGCAGGCGGCGATTCCGGCGTTCAAACCTCTGTCCAAATTTCCGGAAGTGCGCCGCGATCTGGCCATTATCGTCGATGAGTCGGTCACGGCCGGCGAGATTCAGGCGGCGGTGCGCCGTGCGGCCTCCGAGCTGCTGCAGGACATAGTGCTGTTTGACGTATATACCGGCAAAGGCATTGAGCCAGGGCAAAAAAGTATCGCTTTCGGCTTGATTTTACAGGACTTTTCGCGCACTCTTACTGATTCAGAAATCGACCAGGCGGTCGACAGAATCGTCACTACGCTAAAAACAGAATTTACTGCTACACTTCGGGAGTAGATATGGCGCTAACGAAAGCCGACATGGCAGAGAGCCTGTACGAGGAACTGGGCCTGAACAAACGCGAAGCCAAAGAGTTGGTGGAGCTGTTTTTCGAAGAAGTCCGGTCCGCATTGGGAGACGCACACCACGTCAAGTTATCCGGTTTCGGCAATTTTATCCTGCGGGATAAATCCGAGCGACCGGGCCGCAATCCCAAAACCGGGGAAGAAATTCCCATCTCTGCCCGCCGTGTCGTCACTTTCAGGCCAGGTCAGAAATTGAAGCAACGAGTGGAAGCATATGCTGGAAGCCAGCAACAATAACGAATTACCAGCAATCCCGGGCAAGCGCTATTTCACCATCGGTGAAGTCAGCGAGCTGTGCGGGGTGAAATCTCATGTACTGCGCTACTGGGAGCAGGAATTTTCCCAGCTCAAACCGGTCAAGCGCCGCGGCAACCGCCGCTACTACCAGCGCCACGATGTCATCCTGATTCGCCAGATACGCAGCCTGCTGTACGACCAGGGCTACACCATCGGCGGCGCCCGGCAGAAGCTGTCCGGCGAGGAAGTCAACGAAGATCACAACCAGAGCCAGCAAATCATCCGCCAGATGCGCATCGAGCTGGAAGAACTGCTGGCGGTGCTGAAAAAATAACCGCGCGCAGATTTCCAGCGCCATTTGGCACTTATATCTTGCACCACTTTCAGGTAATCTATGCCGCCTTGATTCCGGGGCGTAGCGCAGTCTGGTAGCGCACCACACTGGGGGTGTGGTGGTCACAGGTTCAAATCCTGTCGTCCCGACCAAATAAAAAACCACCCGCCGTTTTTTGGCGGGTGGTTTTTTATTTGCCCGAGAGGGCGGATCTGTTCTTTAGCGGCATGTTTTGTATGCCGCGTACCGGTTCATGAAAAAAGGCAGGAAGCCTTTTTTAACGGCCGTTTTGTGGCCGGCCCGAAGGGTGGAATACAGGGATGTATTCCATAAATCCTGTCGTCGCACGCTTCACCATGCACATATCCGTTTTTTGGCGGGTGGTTTTTTATTTGCCCGAGAGTGAGGATCTGTTCTTTAGCGGCATGTTTTGTATGCCGCGTACCGGTTCATGAAAAAAGGCGGGAAGCCTTTTTTAACGGCCGTTTTGTGGCCGGCCCTAAGGGCGCGATACAGGGATGGTTTGCGTAAATCCTGTCGTCGCATGCCCCATGCACATATCTGTGTCTGGCGGCTGGCTTTTTATTTGGTCGGGGTGACGGATTTTGTTCGTCAGCGATATGATAGCGGGCCACCGGCCGTCACATGATTAGACATGGTGATTCTGCTATTGTTTCTGATAGTATTGGCGGCTTCAAACTTGTCAAGGAGAATGCTCATGCATATAAAGTTAACGCTGGTTTTGCTGATGTCAATGTTGTTTACGGGGTGTGCGTCGGTGCCGATGGAAAGTAAAGAGCTTTCTGATCAGGCAAAGCAATTTGATCCGCCTCCTGCAGATCGGTCGGGTCTTTACATTTTTCGTTATGGCAGTTTGGGAGGCGCGCTCAAAAAAGATGTATGGATTGATGGTGATTGTATTGGTGAAACCGCGCCGGATACTTTTTTTTATGTGCAGGTAAAAGGGGGTGAGGAACATACCATTTCTACAGAGTCGGAATTCTCTCCAAATGATTTGAAAATTTATACAGATGGAGGTGAAAATTATTTCATTCGACAATTTATAAAAATCGGAATATTTGTAGGCGGCGCAGGTCTGGAACTGGTAGATGCTCGGGAAGGTATGGAGCAGGTTAGCGAACTGGGACTGGCAAAAAGAGGGGCTTGCAGCGCCTCGCGTAACCCGGATTGATTAAATAAGGAAGCTCTGATGATTCAGGGAAAAATCAATCAAAGCTTCCTTGAATGCTTTACCGCTATCTACACCACTGAAAAGTAATAATGAAAGACGCTGCTCCCTCCGCTATTTATCTGAAAGACTACAGCCAACCGCATTACTGGATTGAAACGGTCGACCTGGTATTTGAACTGGGTGAAAACAGCACCCAGGTCACTTCGACAATACAATGTGTACGCAACGGTGCGTATCGCAGTGATCAGCCGTTGGTGTTGCAGGGTGAGCAACTGGAGCTGGTATCGGTAACACTGGATGGTGAAGAGCTGGCTGCATCGGATTATTCTGTTACGGACAAGGAATTGACTCTCCCCAACGCGCCAGCAACGTTTGAACTCGTCATCGTTACACGCATCCAGCCGCAAAACAATACCTCGCTGGAAGGCCTGTACCAGTCCAGCGGAAATTTCTGCACCCAGTGCGAAGCCGAAGGCTTTCGCAAAATCACCTATTACGCCGACCGTCCCGATGTGATGGCGCTGTTCACCACCACCATTATTGCCGACAAGACAAAATATCCGGTGTTGTTGTCCAACGGCAACCCGGTGGCGCAGGGGGAATATGATGATGGCCTGCACTGGGTGAAGTGGGTCGACCCGTTCCGCAAACCCTGCTATCTGTTCGCGCTGGTTGCCGGTGATCTGGACTACATTGAAGACCATTACACCACGATGAGCGGCCGCGAGGTGCAGTGCCGCATCTATGTGCAGTCGCACAACATCGATAAATGCGATCACGCCATGGCGTCGCTGAAAAAATCCATGCAGTGGGACGAGCAAACCTGGGGCCGCGAATATGACCTGGATGTGTACAACATCGTCGCCGTCGATGACTTCAACATGGGCGCGATGGAAAACAAGGGGCTGAATATTTTCAATTCCAAATATGTGCTGGCGAAGCAGGATACCGCAACCGATACCGACTTCATCAATATCGAAGGCGTGATCGGTCACGAATATTTTCATAACTGGAGCGGCAATCGCGTCACCTGCCGCGACTGGTTTCAGTTGACGCTGAAAGAAGGCCTGACCGTTTTCCGCGACCAGCAGTTTACCGCCGACATGAACGCCGCCACGCCCAAGCGGATTGACGATGTCAACATTCTGCGCACCGCCCAGTTTGCCGAAGACAGTGGACCGATGGCGCATCCGATACAACCGAGTTCGTATGTCGAAATCAATAATTTCTACACGGTGACGGTGTACAACAAGGGCGCCGAAGTGATTCGCATGATTCACACCATACTGGGCAAGGACGGCTTTCGGCGTGGCATGGATCTGTATTTTGAACGTCACGACGCCCAGGCGGTGACCACCGATGATTTTGTCGCCGCAATGGAAGACGCCAATGATGTCAGCCTGGCGCTGTTCAAACGCTGGTACAAGCAGGCGGGCACGCCGACAATTGCCGTCAGTGAATCCTATGACGCCGCCAGCAAGCTGTATCAGCTGACCGTGCAACAACACACGCCGCCAACACCGGGCCAGGACGTGAAGCTGCCGTTTCATATCCCCTTGCGTTGTGCTTTGCTGGGCGAGCAGGGCGATGACCTGGAAGTCAGTTGCAATGGCGTCAGCGCCCGCGAGCATGTGCTTGAGCTTAAACAGGATGAGCAAACCTTTGTGTTCGATTCGGTCGAACAAAAGCCGGTGCTGTCGATTCTGCGCAATTTTTCCGCGCCGGTTAAAGTCGCGTTTGAGCGTAGCGACGAGGAGCTGGCGTTTTTGATGGCGCACGACAGTGATGAATTCAATCGTTGGGATGCCGGACAGAATCTTGCCAGCCGTTTGATACTGTCGCTGGTGGAAGCGCAGCAACACAACCGACCGATGAGCGTGCCGGATTATTTTGTCGAGGCGGTCAACACGGTGACGCGGGATGCCTCGCTGGATAAAGCGCTGGCGGCCAGAATGATTACGCTGCCTTCCTGGTCGTATATCGCGGAGCAGATGGAAACCATCGCGGTTGATGAAATTCATCAGGCGCGCGAATTTATTTACACCCAGCTGGCTGCGCAACTGGCCGGGCGCTGGCGCAGCCTGTACGAAGTCAATCGCAATGACCAGTATGATTTGTCACCGCAGCAGATGGGGCAACGTTTCCTGAAGAATCAGGCAATGGCGTATCTGTTGCGCAACCCGGACGAGGACAATGATAGCATTGTGCTGCAGCAGTTTGAGCAGGCGGATAACATGACCGACCAGCAGGCGGCGTTCACCCAGCTGGTGCACCAACAAAGTCGCTATGCAGAACCGGCAATCGACAGTTTTTATCAGCAATGGAAAGCGGATCAACTGGTGCTGGACAAATGGTTCATGATTCAGGCGACGACGCCGGTGGCGGAAACCCTGTCACAAGTCGAAGCGCTGTTGCAGCACCAAGACTTTTCACTGTCGAACCCGAATCGCGTGCGCGCCTGCCTGGGCGCATTTTGCTCCGCCAACCCGGTGGCGTTTCATGGCAACGGGGGCGCCGGTTATCAATTGCTGGCGAAGTATGTCGAAATTCTTGACAAACTCAACCCGCAGGTGGCGGCGCGCATGACCATACCGCTGACGCGGTGGCGTCGTTACGACCCGGCGCGGCAACAGCAAATGCAGACAGTCCTGCAGCAACTGCGTGACATCGACGGTTTGTCAGCGGATGTTTACGAACTGGTGGACAAGAGTCTGGGCGCCTGACAGTGCGTCTGTCAAAGGGCTGGCGTCGGCATAAAAACACAGGTACACTTTGACGTTATAACAATAAAAAATCCTGCATTTACGTGCAGTTTTGTGAGTAGAGACTACACTCGTTAGTATTGTCGGCTGAAACTTGGCGCCGGCAGTAAGTTTAACCAGGAGCTGTAGTCCATGAGTAATGTCGTTTCATTATTTGATGACACCCAAAAATATGATGAACGTCCTGTCATCCTGCTAGCGGATGATGATCCTTCCATTCGCCTGATGATTCGTCACGTACTCGAGTCAGAAGAGTACGACATTGTGGAAGCCGCTGATGGTCTTGAAGCCATCAAGGCGGTGGAAAAACATCACCCCGCCATCATTTTGCTGGACGCAGTCATGCCCGGCCTGGATGGCTTCGCCACTTGCGAACAAATCAAGGACAAGGGTTTTACTGATATTCCGGTCATCATGATTACCGGTCTGGACGACGATGCTTCTGTCGAGCGCGCCTATGACGCCGGCGCGATAGATTTTATTACCAAACCCATCAAATGGGCGGTGCTCAAACACCGCGTCAAATCCGTGGTGTCGAAAGTGGTTGCCGAACGCAAGGTCAAGCTGCTGGCTTACCGCGATTCACTAACTGATTTGCCCAATCGCCTGTTATTCGCCGACCGCCTGGAACATTCCATTGTTCGCGCGGAACGTCACCGTGAATCCGTTGCGCTGATGCTGATTGATATCGATGATTTCAAACTGGTCAACGACTCATTCGGCCATGACGCCGGCGACAAACTGATTCGCGCGGTCGGTCAGATGTTGCAGAAATCCCTGCGCCGCGCCGATACCGTTGCGCGACTGGGTGGAGATGAATTTGCGGTAATTGTAGAAGGCATCAACGGCCCGGAAGACGCCATTGCGATTGCCGATAACCTGACCACCATGCTGGAGCACAACGTCAAGCTGGATGATCAGGAAACCTTTACCAGCGCCAGTGTTGGCATTGCGGTGTTTCCTGAAGACGGGAAGGATGCGCGCACCCTGCTGAAAAACGCCGACACTGCGATGTTCCGCGCCAAGGAAAAAGGCCGGCACTGCTTCCAGTTCTACAAGCCGGAAATGAGTGTTACCGCCATGGAGCGGCTTGACCTTGAAAACAGCATGCGCAAGGCGCTGGATAACGGCGAGCTGGTGATTCATTATCAGCCTACCGTTGACCTGCATAAAAACGACGTCGATGGCGTGGAAGCGCTGGTGCGCTGGCAGCATCCAGACAAGGGCGTCATCAATCCCAATGATTTTGTTCCGGTGGCGGAAGACTGCGGTTTGATTCTGCCCATTGGCGAATGGATGATTGAAACCGTATGCAAGCAACTGCGTGTGTGGGAAGACGCTGGTCTGGAAAACCAGAATATTTCCATCAACATTGCGCCGCGTCAGTTCCGTGATCAGGATGTGGTTGGTCTGTTCAGTGAGCATCTGGAAGCCAACAACCTGGACGCCTCATCCATCACCGTGGAAATTACCGAAAGCACCCTGATCGAGAATGTCGGCGAAGTCGAACGCGTGCTGTATGAACTGCACGACATGGGCATGCGTCTGGCGCTGGATGATTTCGGCACCGGGTTTGCTTCACTGGCTTATCTGAAAGATTTCCCGGTCGATATTGTCAAGATTGACCGCTCCTTCATCGATGGCATTCCGGAAAACGAAGACGATGTGACCATCGTCAACGCCATTGCCGGCCTTACGCGCGGCCTCAAGCTGAAACTGCTGGCCGAAGGCGTGGAAAATGTGCGCCAGCTCGACATGCTGAAAGGCCTGGGTTGCCAGCTGGGGCAGGGCTTTTACTGGAGCAAGGCGTTGCCAGCCGACCAGTATGAGCAGTTTTATCTGAACCGGATGTATAACATCAGCTAACAGGCTGTTGAAAAAACCTCATGCGGCGCGATGCGGCGTTAAAATCCGGCTCAAAATGCTCATTTACTGTGTGTAAACTGCGCTTTTGACTGCAGGCATCCCGCCCTCTGCCCTGCGGGCCAGCTACGCTGTTCCCGTTTGCTCCCGGCAAACGGGTCGCCGGATTTTGCCTTGTCCCGCACTCGCCTGAGACTTTTTCATTCGGTGGTTACCCGACTACAAATCTCGCTCATTCACCGGCTTGCTCAGCTTCATGCCGGTAAAACCATCCGCCTGCATCGCCTGAATCTGCTCGTCCACCGCCTGTTTCCAGTGAATGTCGGGGCGATAGCCCAGCATCTGCTCCGCCTTGTCGTTGCTGGCGTGGGTGTCCTTCAGCAAGTGCACGATACTGCGCGTCAGTAATGGCTCCCACGGCAGCAGCGGGTTCAGCATTTCCATCAGCCAGGCAAAACCGTGCGCAGCGGCGAAGGGCGCGCTGAAAACCGGTTTGGGGTAGCCATAGTTCTCGCAGATATAGTTAATCACTTCGCGGCTGCTGGGAATTTCCGGGCCGACTATGTTGAACGCTTCATATACTTGCAGGTTCGGCGCCAGCGCGGCGCGAATCACGGCCTGCGCGATATCCTTGCCGGCCACCAGCGGCAGTCCCGTGCGACCGCCCGCCACCCAGGGTGTCAGCCTAGTGCGCAATCGCGGCAACAGCACCGGCAGCAGGCCCAGTGAATAGCGTTTACCGGCAAACAGGCCCAGACGCAGGTTCACCATCGACATGCCGCGCTGTGCATTCTCGCGCATGGTGTTTTCAATATTGATGATATTATTCAGGTGTGGCCAGAATCGTCGCTTGATGCCAGGGCTGAGCGGTTCGTGTGAATGTGTCGGCGCAGCGGCGCTGGTGGTGCTGATGAACACGAAACGTTTGACGCGCCATTCCAGCGCCTTGTCGATCAGCGCCAGGCTGGGTTCGAGAAACAGTTGCCGTGACTGCTTCTTGTTGCCATACAGCGAACTCCAGGCGGCGCAGTGGCAGACGATGTCAGCGCCGACGAGCACCCGGTCGCGGTAATCGCTGTCGCGCAGGTCGCCCTCGCGCACCTCGCCGGTAAAGCCGGGAAGCAGTTTACGGCGGTCGCGGCAGGCGGCGATAACGTGGATGTCCTTGTGAGCAATACGCATCAGTTCTTCGATGACATGGCTGCCGGCAAAGCCGGTGGCGCCGGTGACAACGATGGTGTGGCTCATGCTAGAATCCTTAATCAGACAATTGTCTGACAATAACAATGCGGCTGCCTGAATGCAAACAGCCACTCTATCAGGTGGCAGTATACCCGGCGGGAGAGAGAAATGAATATTCTGATTACCGGCGCCAGCCGCGGCATCGGGCTGGAAATGGTGCGTTACGGTATGGAGCAGGGCTGGCGCGTGTACGCCTGTTGCCGTCATCCGCAGCAGGCCGACGCCTTGCTCAAACTGGCGCAACTGGCCAATGGCCGCGTCAGCGTGCATGTGGTCGATATGACCGAACTGGCGACGATGCAGGCGCTGGCCTACGAGCTGCGCAGTGACGCCATCGACATGCTGATTAACAATGCCGGCGTCTACGGCTCGCCTGATAACCGCATCGGCAAGGTCGATATTGCCAGTTGGCAAGAGACTTTTCTGGTGAATTGCATCGCGCAATATAAAATGGTGGAGTCATTGATTGAAAATGTGCGCATGGGCAAGGCGCGCACCATCGCCTGCCTGAGCAGCAAAATGGGCAGCATGGCGGATAACGGTTCCGGCGGCAGCTATATTTACCGCTCCAGCAAGGCGGCGCTGAATGCGGTGGTGAAAAGCCTGGCCGTCGACCTGCGTGCGGACGGCGTCAAGGTGGTGGCGCTGCACCCCGGCTGGGTGAAAACCGATATGGGCGGCCCCAACGCTGAAATCAGCACCCGAGAAAGCGTCAGCCAGATGATGTCACATCTGCAACAACTGACGTTGGCGGACAGCGGCCGGTTTATTGATATCGATGGCAGCGATATTCCCTGGTAGTCAGGGTCTTGGGTCGAGGGTCTTTTGTCTTTGGTCGCGGCGCTTGCATGCTAGAATCCCCGTCCTGAGCCATACCGGCATTATTCACTATTCATTATCCACTATACATTAAGTAACTCCCTTGTCTTTTCCCAGCATCGAACAACTCAGCGCCATTGTTATCCCCGCCGCCAAACGCGAACTGCTGCCACATTTTGGCAGCATGGACTACGAGTACAAGGAAGATGGCAGCGTCATCACCAAGGCCGATCTGGCCATGCAGAACGCGCTGGAGGCCGGTTTGCAACAGCAATGGCCCGAGTACGCCATGCTGGGCGAGGAGATGAGCGAGGATGAACAACAGGCGATACTGGATTCCGATACCGGCTACTGGTGCATCGATCCGCTGGACGGCACCAATAACTACGCTACCGGCATGCCGTTTTTTGCTGTGTCCATCGCCCTGATTATCGAGGGGCAGGCAAAGCTGGGATACATCTACGATCCGTTGCGCGATGAAGTGTTTGCCGCGATCCACGGCGAGGGCGCAACACTGAACGGCCAGCGTCTGCAATACAGACCGGCGCCAACCGAGAACTGCAAGCTGATTGCCGAAATTGACATGAAGCGCCTGCCGGACGAACTGGCCACCCGCCTGGTGCTGGAGCCGCCGTATGGTTCGCAGCGCAATATCGGCTCCTCCGCTCTGGACTGGTGCTGGCTGTCGGCCGGGCGCTACAACATCTACCTGCATGGTGGGCAGAAGCTGTGGGATTATGCCGCTGGTCATCTGTTATGCGAAGAGGCGGGCGGCCAAAGTCTGTCGCTCGATGGCGAACCGGTGTTCCGCAACCGGCTGGAAACCCGCTCGGTGCTGGCCTCGCTGGATGGCGAACTGTTTCAGCGTTGGCGGCAGTGGATAGGCATTCCGCTGAAAACCGGCTGATTATTCAATGTTTTCATGAAGTTGGCGCTGGCGCTGAGAAACGCTTCGGGCGCAGTTGGCGTCCGGCAGGCAAGTTTGACAGGAACAAGCCTTGAATATGCGCATCTGAGTGGTGAGATAACAACACTTGTCGGATTATCAGACACCAATGTCGATAATCTGACAGAAATGGTTGCGCTTTAATATTATTTAGCTAAAACTAATCACAAGCCTGCCTGTCAGACAGGCTTGCTCGTCTCTCCCGCTGACGAGCTTTCTAATTGTTCCCAAATAAAGTTTGATCTCTCGCATGTGTTTCTGCGTTACCGGCGAAAAATGCAGGCGAGCATATTCAGCAGCTGAATAAAGCTGGTGTTTTGACTGGATGAATTCATACCACAGCACCGGAGTGATGCTATGCATGCCTTGAAAAAATGCTTACTACTGTCTGCCATTACCCTGCTGGTCGCCTGTGACCCGGGACAGCCCGGTGGTAAGGCTGAGTTCAGCGCGGGTGGCCGGGCCGCCGCGCTCAGTCAGGCGGAATATAACCAGTTGCCGCCGGAGCAGCAGTATCAGGTGGCGAACAAGTTGCTCGCCACTTTTTTCAAGGGCATGCCGGTCGATGCGTTTTTCGATTTGAGGCAGGGTACGGATAACTTGTCGCCGCGCAGCGCGACTTTTCTTGATGATGTCAGGGCCGCGTTAAAAACCCGAATGAATCCGCTGGACAAACAGGCCATCGATATCGAAATCGACGGGCTTGACGCCGAAGGCAATCCGGATCCCACCCAGGCCAAATACCTGTTCGACACCAATGGCGACGCACAACGCAACCAGCGTCCCAGACAGATTCCGTTGGCGCGCATCAAGGAATACCCGCTCAGCCGCGACCAGTTCAATCAGTGGATGGCGTATTTTCTCGCCAACACCATCCTGTTCTCGCCAGCGGAAGAAATGGACAGCACCGACATGAACGACGTGCAGAACATGTATCGTTTCCTGGTCGACAACCTGGAAAAAAACAACAGCATTCGCCAGATTGTGCGCGCCAATCTGCCCTCGCTGGCGCGTTGGCGTGTGTCGCGCTCGCCTGAAAATCACGCGCTGGAAGCGTTTGAACTCTATCTCGGTCTGTTTGAAACCGAAGAAGACTCCTACCGTGGCGGCATCGCCTGCAAGGATTTGTACCTGACCTCGGAAGCCGACGGCTACCTGATCCGGCGTAACGATTTTCCCAATACCGAACCGCAGCTGATTCTGGGTTCCAGCTATGTCACCAGTTGTGATGACCTGTACGATGTCATCGCCGGTCATCCGTTGCTGATTCCACGCGTTACCGAAGTGATTATCAATTACCTGATGTCCGGCGCGCCGCTGGAAACCCGCACCGCGATGATTGCCTCGATTACCGCCAGCAATCCGCAAACCTTTGCCGACATCTTCAGCGCCATAATCTTCTCCCGCGAATATTTGCTGAATACCGAGCGCCCCAAATCGTTTGAGGAAAACCTGTTTTCCCTGCTGGATACGTTCAAGTGGGATCCCCGCGCCAGCAATGCCGGCGAGGTGGACAGAAGAATATTCATGCGCATGACCTCCACCAACATCAATGAACGCATCGCGCTGTCGCCCAAAGGCTGGGCCAACATGCGTTACAAGATCGGCCGTCTGCCGGATGTGCCGCTCGATGGCGTCAGTTTTGCCAGCTATCACAAGGGCTTGCGTGAGGAGTTCCTGATACGCCCGTTCAGTTTTCGTGGCGGCAACGGTTTTGACGGCATGTTCTATGATGAAAACGGTGATTCACAGGCAACCATTGCTGCGATGACGCCAGAATCATTTCTCGACTTTTTGTTCCTGAGCGCGCTGCAGCGCAAGCCGGCGGTTGCTGAAGTAACGGACTTGCTGGCATTGATAGACAGCCAGAGCTATCTGCAGACGGATACATCCACGGGTGAAGTCAGTATACGCAGCGGCCGCTATGATGAAATTTCACGCATTGTGTTCGATTACATATCGCGTTTGCCCGAGTTTTACTACTTCAAGGCGATCAACTAAGAGGAAGGAAACATGAAACGCAGAGATTTTCTTAAAGTCGTCGGCATCGGTACGGCATCCGTATTCATCCCTTCTTCGCTGAATCTGCGGTCGCTGTACCGCAACGCCAACGCGGCGGTGGCCTACGATCAGGCCAGCATAACGGTGGCTTCTATTCCAACAGTGATGCCGCAGGTCATCAATATATTCCTGTATGGCGGGCCGTCCGAACTGGCGGGCAACCTGACCAATATTGTTGAAATTGAAAACGCCTCGCAGAACTCTTATGAAAACCGTTTCGGCGGCATCACCGATACCACTGCGAATGGTGGTCTGATTACCCCCAACGGTTTCTGGTCCGGCGCCGGTGGCGATGAAATGGAATTTCTGGTGAATCCCGGCGCGGGTGCCAACCCCTACATGAATGTGTATCGCACCCTGATGAAGCGCAAGGACGGCACGCGCTCGCACCGCGAGAGCATTCTGATGAGCCTGAAAGGCTCGCTCGATATTGACACCAGCGCCGGCGTGGGCACGCGCATGGCGGCCTTGTTGGCGACGCATGGCAGCCTGTACGAAGCCAACACCATGCTGGCGGACGGTTCCGCCATTGCCGATATCAACAACCTGTTGTTGCCGTTTGTTTCCTTTGAAGGCGAGAGCCGCATATTCTCGCCCGACCCGAACACGGTGGTGCCGCTGACTTTCCGAGGGGCCACACTGGATAGCAATTTTGATAACCCGTTTACCCGCAACAGCAACGGTTTCGCCACCCAGCTCGATATGCTGGTGAACAAGATGAAAACTGCGGAATCGCAACTGCGCTACCAGAAAGTGGAAGACGCTTTCAAGATTCGTGAACAGCTTGCCATGCAGATTGGTTCGCTGGATGCAGCCAATAACGCCACGTTGCCGATGCTGACGGATCCGAACGATATCGCCGCCAATGGCGGCAATGCAACATTCGTCTATCCGAATAACAGTTTTGGTCGCACCGTCAAATCCGCCGTCACCCTGGCGATACACAACCCGAGCACGGTGTTTATTTCAGTCGGCGGTTCGCTGGGCGGCTGGGACGACCATAACAATGGCGTAGACGATTACCCCGGGCGCATGCGCAATGTTATGCAAACCTTGCGCGCCGCGATGTGGCATATCAAATATTCGCAGGGTTTGACGCTGGGCAATGGCAATACCCGCATCACCACTGACAACATCGTGATTAATGTATTCGGCGACTTTGGCCGCCGCGTCAATCTCAACAACTCCATGGGCTGGGATCACGGCAACAACCAGAACCTGTATACGCTGGGCGGGGCCGGCGTGCGTTCGGCTGCATTTGGCGCCAATCGCACACTGGGCAAGGTGGTGGGAACGACACAGCTTGTCGGTAACCCGGGCGCCAACAACCAGTTTACCGAGCCGGCGCCAGGCAGCTATGAGTTTGAACCCATGTCGGTAGCCGCCACTTTGTACAGCTACCTGGGCGTGGAAAACCCGGAAATCCTGACAGCCGATCCGGATCTCAACCCGAACGGCGACCCGGCGATTGACGAGACACAGACGTAATAGCTGCGTAATTTGTCAATCAAAAAAGGCTGGGGCGCTGCAAGGAGAAAAGGATTTTATCCGCAGATGATTTATTTTTTGCCACAGAGACCACAGAGTGCGCGGAGGTGGTCTGAAAATCCAGTGCAGGCAAATACTGCAGAGGACACAGGCATTATACATATCTGTATCGTAGGAGCGGCTTCAGCCGCGAGCGGTAATATCCACAAACGCAGCACTTGTTGAAATCGTGGGTTCGCGGCTGAAGCCACTCCTACGACAAACAAACCTTCGCGTCCTCTGCGTCTTTTCGCCTCTGCGTTGGCTTTTCCAATCCCTTCGTACGTTCTGCACTCCCTGTGGCAAATTCATTTGCGGAAAGCTTTTGCAATAAAATCAGCTCAGAACTTCTTGCCATAACTGGCCTGCAATACATATGCATTCAGCGTGTCGTATTCGGAGTGCGCGTACGCCCAGTGTATCAGTTGCAGGCGCAGGCGCAGATGGGTGTTGGCGGCGGAGCGTATGCCATAGGTTGCGCCGACGGTGATGGCGTTGCTGGCGTCCAGCCGGTAGTCAGCGCTGAGATATTCTGGCAACGCCGTGGGAACCAGCACCGGATTCGGCGGATCAAGCTCGAAACTGTTGCGGTAAAAATCAGCCGCGCTCTGGTGATACAGGCGAACATTGGGTTCGATATAACTGCTCCCGCCCAGCGCAATATTGATGGTGCCTTTGAGAGTGTGCGAGGTAATTCCCCAGTCATCCGCATACAGACGGTACGAGCCGTGGTAGATACGATTGCTCGGGTAGGCCTGATGATTAATATGCGCGCTCAGGGTGTAGCGCAAGCGCGAGCCCGGGCGTTTTTCCGTGTATTGGTCATACTCGATATTGTTGGCGTCGACTATGCTGACCAGTTTGTACGGGTCGGTCATATAGCCCTGGGACAGGCTGACGCCCAGATTGAATTGCGAGACAGTACGGCGATTGATGACATAGGTCAGCCCCAACATGCCATCGACAGTGGTTTTTTCACCTTCATCCAGCGAAATCGCATCGGTGACCCGCGTCAATTGCCCCGGGGTGTCGCCACTGCCGACGCGAAAAATCTGGTCATAGGTTCCCGCCAGCCCGGCAGTCAGCGCCAGCGTCTTGTGATTGAATTCACGCCGCAGGGTTGCGCCCAGACTGAAGGAGCGGTAATCGTTTTCAACCGAAATGGCGCCGTTGAACAGATAGCTGAGTACGCGGCTGGCCTGGTGGTCCCAGTCCAGACTCAGACCGATACGGGTGTCGTCGAATTTGGCCAGGGAATCCACCTTGCCGCTGGTGGCGACGCCACCACCGGAGGCGCCGGTGAAACTGATATTGCCGGTCTTGTTGATTACCGTGCCGGAAGGCGTGGCGCCGGACATGGTGTCATAAACCGTTTTCAGCGTTACCGAGTCGTCATCGGAAATCACGCCTTTTACTGTCGCCACCGCCTTGGTCACGCTGATGCGGCCGTCTTCATTGTAATGCAGGATAGTGGAATCGATCTCCCAGGCGTTGTCGACTGCTTCCAGCGCGCTGGTCGACTGGGAGAGCAGGGCGCAGGTTGTCAGCCCCAGTTGTTGTCTGATGGACTTCATGTCTAGTTACAACCGCAGCCGCCACCGCCGACGCTGTCGCCGCCGGTTGAGCCTTCTTTACTGAAATAAATATGTTCGTCGGTGAATTTATGCAGGGAGTCAGGCGGAATTTGCATATCGGGTTTGGCCAGAATATCGCGCTGCCAGGGTTTGACTTCTTCCTGCGCGGTCATGCCCTGCCATAAATTGCAGGCCGCCAGTTGCAGACACAACCCTGTGAGGAGGAATTTTTTCATAAACAGACCTTAGCAGAGCCGGATTTGTCTGCAAGAAAATCCGACACATTCTGTCGGAATATTTAATCGCTTAGTCGATGGCGCACCACAGATACCAGCTGGCGATGGTGCGATAAGGTCGCCAGTGACGGCTGATGGCGGCTAACTTGTTGTTATATCTTGTGCTGTCGATGTCATAGTGCAGGGAAATGGACTTTCTGAGAGCCAGGTCGCCCAGCGGCAACACGTCCAGCCTGGCCAGTGAAAACATCAAAAACATGTCGATGGTCCATGGACCGACGCCGGGCAATGTGATTAAACTTTCAGCAACTTCCTCGTTGCTTTTGCGTCGAAGCGAGGCGAGCTGCAATTGCCGTGTGCTGACAGCCTGACACAACGCGCGCAGATAACGGATTTTCTGACGCGACAGACCACACTTCGCCAGGGTGGCGTCAGACAGCTGCTCGATGGTGCGGCGCACAAATGTATCGCCACGATGCCACGCAAGCAAACGTTGTTCGATGCCGCGGGCGGAGGCGACGGATAACTGCTGATTGATGATCGCCCACACCATCACGTGAAACGGTGTTTTATGCAGCAATGCATTATCATCGAACATGGCGCAGGGGCCATGCTGCTCAATCAGCTGCGCCATCACCGCGTCATTTGCGCATAAATGACGCTCGGCCTGTTTTATAGACCGGTGAATACTACTAATATCGCGTTTTGCCATCTATATTCATTGTGCGGAAGCGAGCCTTTTGCGAAACAATAGTTGTCACCAAACAGATAATCTCAAAAAACAAGTATGGCCCCCATTCTCATCGACAGGCGCAGTCTGATAAAACTCTCTCTGGTGCTGGTAATCTGCATGTTCTCGTTTTTTTTCAGCGGTTATTTTATCGGGTTTTACAAGGCTGAAGCGCTTATCCATGCCAGTGTACAAACCCGGCCGCTGGATTTGCCTGATGCAAGCATGGTTGCGCAGGATGAAACCGCCTATATTCCGACAGTAATTGAGCCGGGACTGGATCGTGATGTGGATGCGCCGGATGCATCACCGCACGATGCGGTGAATAACCCGGCGATGGAGAAAAAAACCGTCGTCAGTGAGGCGAACGCAGACGCGACCGGGGAAAAGGTTGCTGCGGAGACCTTTAGCGCGCCCGCTGTTGATGAAGTGCAAACCCAAACCATTGCAGTCGGCGGCCCGCCGGAGCAGGAAGAAGACAAACTGGCCCTGTTGGCCGACACGGCCGAGGAAGAACTGGCGAAATACACCATACAGGTCGGCCTGTTCAGCACCAGCGACAACGCCGAACGCAAGGTGGAAGACTTGCTGGCGCAACGCCTCAGCGCTTACAGCACGGAGTACACCAACAAAAACAATCGCCGCATGTACAACGTGCGCTTCGGCTACTACGACACCTACCGCAGCGCCAAAATCGCGCTGAAAATCTACCAGAGCGAGTTATCCGGTGACGGTTATATCGTCAAACTGAAAAAATAGGCATGGCCATCAAGCTGCTGTGTTTTGATCTGGATGACACCCTGTGGCCTTGCCTGCCTACCATCATGCATGCCGAGAACACGCTTTATGCCTGGATGCGGCAGCATGTTCCGGCAATTACCCAGCGATACAGCATCACCGAACTGCGCGCGTTGCGCAAACAGTTTCTGCAAGCCCATCCGGACTTGCAAACCAACCTCAGCGAAGCGCGCCGCGCCTCGCTGCGCGATTTGAGCCGGCGGTTTGCGCTGGACAACGACTGGGTGGAGCCGGCGTTCGAGGTTTTTTACCAGGCGCGTCAGGTGGTCACATTGTTCGACGATGTGCCGCCCGCGCTCGACAGTTTGCAGTCGCGTTTTCGCATGGCGTCGATTTCCAACGGCAACGCCGACATTGAGCTTACCGGCGTGGCGCGCTGGTTTGAATTTCATGTCAGCGCCGAGCAGGTCGGCCAGGCCAAGCCGCACCCGGCCATGTTTGACGCCCTGCTGCGTCAGGCGGGGGTCGACGCCTCACAGGCGGTGATGGTGGGCGATCACCCGGAGCACGATATCGCCGGCGCCAGTCAGGCGGGAATGCGCACGGTATGGGTGAACCGGCAGCGGCTCGATGCGCCACAATGCCCGGCCGATGTCGAGATCATCGATTTCAGCTATCTGCCCGATGCATTACGTCAATTAGAGGCTAAGGCGTAAATTCTATATAATACGCCTGTTTACAGCACCGCCCGCCGGGATTTGCCGCGGGCGCTCACCGGGACTTTTGCATGATTTACAAAACTGACGATGTTCGCATTACCGGCCTGCAGGAGGTTGCGCCGCCCGGTGAGCTGCATGCCGAATTCCCGCTGGACGAGCAGGCGTCCGAAGTTATTTATCACACCCGCGAGGCGATTCACCGCATTCTGCACGGCGAGGATGACCGCCTGATCGTCATCGTTGGCCCCTGTTCGATTCACGACCCGGACGCGGCGCGCGAATATGCGGGCAAGCTGAAAGCCTTGCGCGAGGAGCTGCAGGACGAGCTGTGCATCGTGATGCGGGTGTATTTCGAAAAACCGCGCACCACGGTAGGCTGGAAAGGGCTGATCAATGACCCGGACATGGATGGCAGTTTCCACATCAATAAAGGCTTGCGGCTGGCGCGCAGACTGCTGCTGGATCTGGCCAAAGACGGCATTCCGGCCGGCACCGAGTTTCTGGATTTGATCAGCCCGCAATACATCGCCGATCTGGTGTCCTGGGGCGCCATTGGCGCGCGCACCACCGAAAGCCAGGGCCATCGCGAACTGGCCTCCGGCCTGTCCTGTCCGGTTGGGTTCAAAAACGCCACCGATGGCGGTTTCAAGGTGGCGATTGATGCGATTCAGGCGGCCTCGCGTCCGCATGTGTTCATGTCGCTGACCAAGCAGGGGCATTCCGCGATTTTTTCCACCACCGGCAACGAAGACTGTCACATCATCCTGCGTGGCGGCAAACAGCCGAATTATGGCGCCGCCTGTGTCGACGAGGCCGCCAAACAGCTGGAGCAAAATGGACTCAAGCCGCAGTTGATGATCGATTGCTCGCACGCCAACAGCAACAAGGACTACCGCCGTCAGGTCGAAGTGTGCCAGAACGTGGCGGGGCAGATTCGCGGCGGCGACAACCGCATCATCGGCGTGATGCTGGAAAGTCATCTGGTGGAAGGCCGCCAGGATGTCATTCCGGGCCAGCCGCTGACCTACGGCCAGAGCGTCACCGACGCCTGCATCTCCTGGGAGTCCACCGACACCCTGTTGCGCGAGCTGGCCGATGCGGTGAAACAGCGCCGCCAGCAAAATGCGCAGCAAGCCTCCGCCTGAATCAAGCCTTCAGCCTTGCAGCAGTTGCCGCCACGCGGCTTGCAGGGATGACTGTAACCATGGGGTGATGTCCGGCGGTTCAGGCGCCGCGTGCTGCAACCAGCCGCTCAAGGTTGACGCCAGCGCATCGACGTCGCCATCCGGATACAAATATTGCGATGCATAATATTCCGGATAACACAGACTGTCCGGCAACAACGGTGTCGCGCCAGCGCTCACCGCTTCCATAATCGCCAGTCCCTGAAACTCGTGCCGTGAGGTGCTGACCACAATGCGGCTTTCACCGAGAATGCGCCGGTAGGTTGCCGCATCGACCTTGCCATCGTAAACAATGCGCCGCGGCATGATGTCGCGCAGTTGCTGCAAGGCGGCGGGCGCGACTGCCGGACGCGCGCCGAGCAGCGCCAGTTCAAACTCAACGCCCGACTCATGCAGTTGCATCATGGCGCCGACGAACAAATCGGGTTGCTTGTCGTATTCCCAGCGGTGATTCCACAAAATCAGTTTGTTGTTTTTCAGACCGGGCGCGACCGGTTTGACCGGGACAGGCAACACGCTTGCCTTGTCGCGTATCAGACTGCTGACATTATCTGGTACGGCATCAGGCATGTTGCCGAGCAGCGCATCTATGCCATGCAGAAACGATTCCAGGTTATAGCGCGAGTTGAACACGCAGCGCTCGGCGGCCAGCGCGCCATAAAGCTGCACCATCTGTGGTTCGATGGAGCGCACCTGATGTTCGCCTGCAGGGTAGGCGAACTGGTTTTCGTGAAAATAATACAAGGCGGGAACTGTCGCCAGTCTCGGGTGCAGCCCTTTCAATGTCGCCAGGTCAACCATCGAGGTGGCGACGATAAAATCAGGCTTGTTATTGGGCAACTGCGTAAGCCACGACAGCGGATTGCCGCGTATGCGCCAGCGAAAATGCCGCCCCGGCAGTTCAAGTTTATGCCAGTTGATGTGGTCGAATGTATCGGTCAGCCAGTCCGCCCAGTGCGCATGACTGTCGGTGCGATAGGGAGACAGCAACCAGGCGTTCACGGCATGCGCTTACCTGAAAACGTCTTGCAGAATCTGTGTGGTGCGCGCTTTGGGGTCGTCGCGAATTAGCTTTTCCTGCTCGGCAATCATGGTGAACAGGCCATCCATCGTCTTGTCGGTGACATAACGGTCAATATCGTAGTCATCGATTTTGACGTAGCTACCCATGAAACTGAGCTTGTCTAGAATTTTTTTGTACATTCGAGTGACGCCGGCGTCGCTGGTGGCGGTTTGGATGATGGGCGCAATCTTGCTGCGAATATCGTCGCTGCCCACCTTGCGCAGGTATTGGGTGGCGGCGTCATCCGGGCCTTGCAGAATCTGTTTGGCGTCGTTAAAGGTCAGCTGTTGCACACCGGCTTTCAGAATATCGGCAGTCAGCGGTACGGCGGCTTCCGCGGCGCGGTTCATGGTGGTGACAAACTGGTCGGCGTATTTGTCCTGCCCGATTTTGCGCAGGGCTTTTTCCACGCGGCCGAGCTTGGTCGGCATCGGAATCGTCACTGCCGGGTTTTTCAGAAAGCCATCAGACTTGCCCAGTGTATCGACGGCATGACCCACGCCCTGGTTCAGCGCCTGTTTGAGACCGACGGCAATGTCTTCGTTGCTCAGTTGTTTGACTGTCTCTGAGGTTTGTTCGACCTTTTGTTTCGCCGATTCCACTTGCTGGTTGATTTCCTGTTTCACCTGTTCGGTTTTGCCGCCAAACAGGTCATCCCACCAGCCTGCCTGCGCAGCGGCGGGCGACAGCAGAGCAATCGCCAGTGAGAGTTTGAGCATGACAGGTGTTTTATTTTTTTGCATACGTCCTTTCCACATAATCATTGATAATCGATTCGAATTCATCGGCGATGTTGTCGCCTTTCAGCGTCACGGTTTTGTTGCCGTCTTCGTACACCGGCGCCACCGGGCGTTCGCCGGCGCCGGGCAGGCTGATGCCGATGTTGGCGTGCTTGCTTTCACCGGGGCCGTTGACCACGCAGCCCATCACCGCCACGCTCATGTTCTCCACGCCTTCATATTCCCCCGCCCAGCGCGGCATTTGCTTGCGCAAATAATCCTGCACCTGCGCCGCCAGTTGCTGGAAATAGGTGCTGGTGGTGCGGCCGCAGCCGGGGCAGGCGGTGACCAGCGGCACAAACGAGCGCAGCCCCATGGTTTGCAGAATTTCCTGCGCCACGATGACTTCCTTGCTGCGGTCAGCGCCGGGTTCCGGCGTCAGCGAAATGCGAATGGTGTCGCCGATGCCTTCGCTGAGCAGAATGCTGAGCGCGGCGGTGGAGGCGACGATGCCCTTGGAGCCCATGCCGGCTTCGGTCAGCCCCAGGTGCAGCGCATAGTCGCTGCGTTCGGACAGCGAGCGGTACACCGTAATCAAATCCTGCACCACGCTCATCTTGCAGGACAGGATAATCTTGTTGCGCGGCAGGCCCAGCGCCTCGGCGGCGGCGGCGCTGTCCAGCGCCGAGCGTATCACGGTTTCCATCATCACATGATGCGCGTCGGCGGGCTGCTCACGCAGTGCATTTTCATCCATCAACTGCGCCAGCAGCGCCTGATCCATGCTACCCCAGTTGACGCCGATGCGCACCGCCTTGTCATAGCGAATCGCGGTTTCGATCATGGCGGCGAATTGCTCGTCGCGTTTTTTGCCCTTGCCGACATTGCCGGGGTTGATGCGGTATTTCGACAGCGCCTGCGCGCAGTCGGGGTGATCGGCCAGCAGCTTGTGGCCGTTGAAATGAAAGTCGCCCACCAGCGGTACGCTGCAATGCTGTTTGTCCAGCGCATCGCGAATGCACGGCACAGCGCGGGCGGCGGCATCGTTGTTGACCGTAAGCCGCACCAGTTCCGAACCGGCGCGCGCCAGTTGCGCAACCTGCTCGACCGTGGTCTCGACATCGGCGGTGTCGGTATTGGTCATCGACTGAATCACCACCGGCGCGCCACCCCCTACCGTGAGGTGGTCGATCTGCACCGCCACCGAATGACGGCGTGGTTGGTGGGCGTTGGCAAAAGCCGGTGAGGGTGAATCCATGATGGCGTATTCAGGTGTGGTGATACAGGGCGGCAAATTTTAGCACACCGGGTTCGCCTTCAATGGCGCCGGTTGGCTGCGCGGGCTACAATGGCCGTTTTTCTGGACAAGTTAACCCCATGAAAATCGGTGTGCTGATCAACCCGCTGGCCGGCATCGGCGGCAGCGTTGCGCTCAAGGGCAGTGACGGCGAAGCGATTGTCGAACAGGCGCTGGCGCGGGGCGCGAAGCCGCTGGCGCAGCAGCGCGCGGCGGTGGCGCTGAGCAAAATTGCCCGGCATGCCGATACGGTGCGCTTCATCAGCGCCGGTGGCGATATGGGCGAGAATGTGCTGCGCGAGCTGGGGGTGCAGCCGCAGGTGGCGTATCAGCCGCCGGCGGGGCGCACCACGGCAAAGGACACCGAAGCGGTGGTGTGCGCGCTGTGTGACGCCGGTATCGAACTGTTGGTGTTCGCTGGCGGCGACGGCACCGCGCGCGATGTGCTCAACGCGCTGCGCGAGCGTCAGCAGGACGAAAGTCTGCCGGTGGTGGGCATACCGGCGGGCTGCAAGATTCATTCGGCGGCGTACGCGGTCAGCCCGCAGCACGCGGCGGATTTGCTCGACAGCCTGGCAAGGGCCACGCCGCTGGCGCTGAAGCCGGCGCAGGTGATGGATCTGGACGAGGAGCTGTTCCGTCAGGGCGTGGTCAAGGCCAGTCATTACGGCTACCTGCTGGCGCCGGAAGACAGCAGCCACATGCAGGTGATCAAGCAGGGCGGCATCGATTACGAGTCCACCGCGCGGCAGGACATCGCCGCCGGGGTGGTGGCCAACATGGAAGACGATGTGCTGTATTTGATTGGCTCCGGATCGACCACCGCAGCGGTGATGGAGGAGTTGCAGCTCGACAACACCCTGCTGGGCGTTGACGCGGTGCTCAATCACGAGTTGATTGCCAGCGATGTTGACGAGCAGACCATTCTGCAACTATGCGAACAGTATCCGGCTAAAATTGTCGTTACCCTGATTGGCGGCCAGGGCCACATATTTGGCCGCGGCAACCAGCAGTTCAGTGCTAAAGTGTTGCGCAAGGTGGGACGTGATAATGTGCTGGTCATCGCCAGTAATGCCAAACTGCGCAGTCTGGAAGGCCGGCCACTGCGCATCGACAGCGGCGATGAGGCGCTGGACAGCGAATGGCGCGGCGCGGTGCAGGTGATTACCAGCTATGAGCAAAAAACACTGTATCCCATTGCCTGAACAAACTGTGAGTGCGATAACAGACAAGGCAAAAATCAGTCACAGCAAGAAGAGAGACAAGCATGCAAGACGCTGAATACATCGACGGCCTGCTGGAGTTTATACAAACTTCACCGACGCCGTTTCACGCCTGTGAAAACATCGCCGCCACCCTGCGCGAGAACGGTTTTACCGAATTGTCCGAAGCGGATGGCTGGCAACTGCTGGCCGATGAAAAACATACCGGTCGTTATTTTGTCACCCGCAACGATTCCTCGATTATTGCGTTCAGCATCAACAACGACGCCGTCAGCAACGGTTTTCAGATGGTCGGCGCGCACACCGACAGCCCCTGCCTGAAAGTCAAACCGCAACCGGAAAAGGTGAAGCACGGCTACCTGCAACTCGGCGTCGAGGTGTACGGCGGCGCCTTGCTTAACCCGTGGTTCGACCGTGACCTGTCGCTGGCCGGGCGCATCAGCTATCTGGACGCGGCGGGCGACTTGCACAGCGTGCTGGTCGATTTCGAGCAGGCCATCGCCACCATTCCCAGCCTGGCGATTCACCTCGACCGCGAAGCCAATGAAAACCGCAGCATCAACAAACAGAAGCACCTGCCGCCGGTGGTGATGAAGCTGCCGAAAAAACTCGAGGACGAAAACAAGACCCCGCAGTTGCGCGATATTCTGCTCGACCTGCTGCAACGCAAGCACGCCGAACTGGGCGCGCAGCGGGTGATGGATTATGAACTGAGTTTTTACGATGTGCAGCCGCCCGCGGTCATCGGTTTGCACCAGGACTTTATCGCCGCCGCGCGGCTCGACAATCTGCTCAGTTGCTACACCGGCCTGCGCGCGCTGCTGGATGAGGACGGCAGCAAAAATTGTTTGCTGGTGTGCAATGACCACGAAGAAGTCGGTAGCATGTCGGCCTGTGGCGCGCAGGGGCCGTTTTTGCAGTCTGTATTGCAACGCCTGTGCCCGCAGCCGGAGCAACTGACGCGGGCGTTGCATCGCTCACTGCTGATTTCGGCTGACAATGCCCACGGCGTGCATCCCAATTATGCCGACAAGCACGATGACAACCACGGCCCGCTGCTCAACGCCGGGCCGGTGATCAAAACCAACGCCAATCAGCGCTACGCCACCAACAGCTACACATCATCAGTATTCCGCAAGTTGTGCCACCAGGCGGATGTGCCGGTGCAGGCCTTCGTCACCCGCAGCGACATGGCCTGCGGCAGCACCATCGGGCCCATCACCGCTGCTGAAATCGGCGTTGACACCATTGATGTCGGCGTGCCCACCTTCGCCATGCACTCGATCCGCGAGCTGGCCGGGCGCTGGGACGGGTTTTATCTGTACCGCGCGCTGCGTGAATTCTTTCGCCAGTAGTCTGTTTGTAGGCGCGCATGCATCAGATGCGCTATTGACTTCGCATTGCGCCTGATTATGCTTGTCAGTAAGCAGTTGATGTTGCGCTGATCAGAGCAGGCGCCGTCAACCGGTCGACGACCATTCGGAGGCGAGCCATGGCAATCGCGATTACCCTGAAAGAATATCTTGATGAAAACGATCTGGATTACGAAGTCATCGAACATCCATACGCCAGCACCAGTCTGGATGTGGCGAAACAGGCGCATGTGCCCGCTGACAGGCTGGCCAAATCGGTGGTGCTGGAAGACGAGGGCGGCTATGTGATTGCGGTGTGTCCGGCCTCGAAAAAGATTCAACTCGGCAGTCTGTATCACCAGATTAACCGCCGACTGCACCTGGCGGATGAATATGAACTGGCCGACCTGATCGGTGACTGTGTGCTCGGCGCGGTGCCGCCGCTTGGCGAGCCCTATGGCGCCGATGTGGTGGTGGACGAATCCCTGCTCGATGCGCCGGATGTGTACATCGAAGCCGGCGACCATGAAGAGCTGATTCACCTCGACGCGGACAATTTCCAGCGCCTGCTGCGCGACGCCGAACACGCCTCGTTTGCCCGATCGATGAAATAATCCACATCCGGATGCATCCTCCTGCATGAGCCTGTTCTGACCGGCGCCGGGATTGAAAGCCGACGCCGGTTTTTTTCGCTTGTCGCTGAAAAATCCCGCTATTTCCGGTAATAAACATATATACTTTGGGAAGTTAATAAGGAAACTCTGATTTATTCAGAGCATCCATAAGATTCCAAAGCCAAGTTACTGACTGTAAACGGTTATAGCCGGATGAAAACAATCAAGAAGTCCAACAAGCTGGACGATGTCTGCTACGACATTCGTGGGCCGGTGCTGCGCGAGGCGCGCCGCATGGAGGAAGAAGGCCACAAAATCCTCAAGCTGAATATCGGCAATCCCTCGCCATTCGGTTTTGACGCGCCGGAAGAAATCGTTCACGACATGATTCACAACGTGCCAATTTCACAGGGCTACAGCGACTCCAAGGGCTTGTTTTCCGGCCGCAAGGCGGTGATGCAGTATTGCCAGACCAAGGGCATCATGGATGCCGACATCGATGATATTTATCTCGGCAACGGCGTCAGTGAACTGATTGTGATGTCGATGCAGGCGCTGCTCAACAACGGCGACGAGGTGTTGATACCGGCGCCGGATTATCCGCTCTGGACCGCTGCGGTCAGCCTGTCCAGCGGCACGCCGGTGCATTACCTGTGTGACGAACAGTCGGACTGGTATCCCGACATCGACGACATCAAGAGCAAAATCACCCGCAACACGCGTGGTATTGTCATTATCAATCCCAATAACCCCACCGGCGCCTTGTATCCAAAGGAAGTGCTGGAAGAGTTGATTGAAATTGCGCGCCAGCACAACCTGATTCTGTTCTCCGATGAAATCTACGACAAGATTGTGTACGACGGTGAAACCCATGTGTCCACCGCATCGCTGGCCGACGACGTGTTGTTTGTGACTTTCAATGGTTTGTCCAAGTCATACCGCGTCGCCGGGTTTCGCGCCGGTTGGATGGTGATTACCGGCGACAAGGCGCATGCGCAGGACTACATCGAAGGTATTGAACTGCTGGCCTCAATGCGCCTGTGCTCCAACGTGCCCGGCCAGCATGCGATTCAGACTGCGCTCGGCGGCTATCAAAGCATCAACGAACTGGTGGCGCCGGAAGGGCGTTTATGCAAACAGCGTGATCTGGCCTATGACATGATTACCGCCATTCCCGGCATCAGTTGCGTCAAGCCCAAAGGCGCCATGTACCTGTTCCCGAAGATGGATATTGACCGGTACCACATCGTCGATGATGAAAAAATGGTGCTGGATCTGTTGCTGCAGGAGCGCATTCTGGTGGTGCACGGCCGCGCCTTCAACTGGCCCAATACCGATCATTTCCGCATCGTGTTCCTGCCGCGTGAAGATGAACTCACCATGGCGATCAAACGCATCGAGCATTTCTTTTCACACTACTCCCAGGATGAAAGCAACGTCGCCTGATGATTGCGCAACGCCTGCAAAGCCTGCGTCAGCAGATCGGCGAGCTGGCTGCACAGTCAGGCCGCAACGCAGATGACATTCGCCTGATCGCCGTATCCAAAACCCGTCCGTTGCCGGATGTGGAGCAGGCGATAGCGGCCGGACAGATCGACTTCGGCGAAAATACCGTGCAGGACGCAATGGCCAAGATACCCTTTGTCAATAACAAAACCATACAGTGGCATTTCATCGGCCACCTGCAATCCAAAAAAGCCAGGGCCATACCGGGAAATTTTCAGTGGATACACAGCATCGACAGCCTCAAACTGGCGGGCAAGCTATCCACCGCCATGCAAAACGCAGAAGCCGCTCAGCCGCTGAATGCCCTGATACAGGTGAATGTCTCCGGCGAAACCAGTAAATCAGGGCTGTCGCCACAGCAGATCGAGAGTTTTGTCGAGCAAGTGCTGCAGGCAGACTACCCGTTGATTGCCTGGCGAGGACTGATGACCATTGGCGTAAAAGCCGATGCAAGTGCTACCAGAAAAGTATTCGCCGGCTTGCGCGAATTGCAGCAACGCATTCAACAACAGTTTTCCTTGCCACAGTTTGATCAGTTGTCGATGGGCATGTCGGGAGATTATGCTGAAGCGATTGCGGAAGGCGCCACCATGATTCGAATCGGGACAGCGATATTCGGGCCACGGTGAATGGATGTTGTTTGTTGCGGCGGTTGGTTTGTTCATTGTGCCTGCAGTGAACCCGCGCTTCTTCCTGTTTTGCAGGTCTGATAGCTTTCAGTAATCTCGCGAAGTATGCGCCAATATACTGTCATTGCGAGGAGCGATAGCGACGTGGCAGTAGTGCTACAGGGATGTAGCGGTTACGAACCTAACGATGGAATCTCATGAAGCAAGCCGTGATGGTTGCTGGGCAAACAGCAGGTTATTTTATTTGTTGATGGTTTTGGTTTCGCCTTGACGGCGACCTTCTTTTTTGTCTACAGCCACAAAAAAGAAGGCAAAAAAAGGCCGCCCTCACTCGCTTGCCCGCACAAGAAACGTGCGGGTTCCCGAAAATTTTCTGTGGCAGCACTACCTGTGTTGTTTTAGTGGTATCTCATCACTTCACTTCCGGGTCGTTCAGATTCGCATCCCTGCGAACTGAACTCAAAATGCCGTCCCTGGCATTTTGACCCTGGGTTCGGAAAATTTTCGGCAAGCGACAGAGGGAGGGCCACCTAATGGCCTGATAGTGTGTTCACGGTTTGGTTTTTTCTTTCCGCTTCTGGCGAGCAGGCGAGTGAGTGATTTTGTGGGAATTTTTACTTCACGAAACTGCCAGGTCGCTGTGTTTTTCGCAATGACAGTATTGATCGGACTCTGTATGAGAATGATGCGATACTACCGCTCTACACAGTTGATGTAAGCGAGCACGAGGCGCTTAACAGCAATATTGCACCCCAAAAAAACGGGCGCAAGGCCGAAACCTTGCGCCCGTGCAGCGCATGAGTGCTGCTTAACTGCGCTTGCTTATACAGCGCCGATATAGCATCTATCAGCGCGTGTATTCTTCACATTACTTAGCTCTTGCTTGCTTCCGGAGCCTTGTCAGCGGCTTCTTCAGTTTTACGAGCTTCGTTGAAACGCTTCATCATTTCCTGATGACGCTTTTCGGCTTCTTTGCGGTGCTGTTCCATACGCTTCTGCATTTCGGCGCGGCGCGCTTCTACATCGGCAGGCATGCGGTAGGCGTTCTGCGGCGCGATAGCAGGGCGAATGGTAGGCTGCATGTTTTTCATCATTTCCTGATGACGTTTCATGGCTTCTTCCTGCGCTTTGGCGAAGGCTTCCTGTTGCCGTTTGATCTGCTCTTCCGTCATCGGCGCGGCAGCCTGCGGCGCGGTCGGAGCCGGCGCGTAGCCATAAGGCGCGTAACCGTATGGGGCATAGCCATTGTAGTAGCCGTTGTAACCACGCCAGTCGTTGGCGCCGTAGTAGTTGCCGTAGCCATTGCCGCGACCGTGTCCACGGCCTTTGGCTTTCATGTTGAATGTGAAGTTGGCGTCGAAATCGCCATCAACGTCGCCGGCGGTGTCGCCGTAGCTATTGCCATAGCCGTTGCCATTGTAGCGGCCATCGTTGTAACCGTCGTTGTCAAACGGGCCCCACCATGCATTGGCGGTGGTGGAGGCTGCGAGGATTGCAGCGGCGGAAAGTATCTTGATTGCTTTCATGTTCGTTGTTCCTTGTTTCGTTAAATCGGTTTAACTGAAAAAGGCCGCTACAACTGCAGCGGCCTTTCTGCTTTTGTTACAGACTGAATTATTTAGCCTGTGTGTCAGCTTGCGGCGCTGCGGGAGCCGGAGCCGCCTGAGGCGCTACCGGAGCCGGAGCATAACCATAAGGCGCGTAGCCGTAAGGGGCATAGCCGTTGTAGTAACCGTTGTAACCACGCCAGTCGTTGGCGCCGTAGTAGTTACCGTAGCCGTTGCCACGACCGTGTCCACGACCCTTGGCTTTCATGCCGAAAGAGAAGTTGGTGTCAAAGTCACCGTCGAAATCACCAGCGGTGTCACCGTAGCCGTCGCCATAACCGTTGCCGTAGTAACGGCCATCGTTGTAGCCATAGCCATCGTTGTCGTCAAAAGGACCCCACCATGCGTTAGCAGAGGTAGAAGCAGCGAGAACTGCAGCAGCAGCAATAACTTTCAATGTTTTCATAATCAAATCCTCTCAGGTTGATAAGTTTGTTCATGCGCTTTTGGCTCTGTCTTGAACCAATGGCTATATACTATTAGAAGTAGCTAATATTGTCAATATCTAATCAACTAACATAATAAAATACTAATGCGGATTTGACATACATCATGGATTGCTGGCGCATGTGGGATCCGGGTTCTCCAAATTTTTGAACGAATGACATATCTATATGATTTATAAGTAAAAACCCTTCCCGCTATGTGGCGGGAAGGGTTGCAAATGGTTGTCGTCATCCGCTCTGGCCGCCCCAAAGCGGCCAAGGTGGCTAGTTGGACTTGCTGTCACCCGGGTTTGCCGGAGGCGTCACCTGGGATGGCGCTTGCCGGGCCGAGGCCTCTGTCTCCGTACGATCGGCTGACGCCGGCTGGCTGGCGGCGTCGCGCCGCTCCATCATTTGCCGGTAGCGCTGCATCATTTGCTGACGCCGTTGTTGCATTTGTCTGGCCATTTGTTCGCGCCATGCCGCCATATCATCCGGATCGGGGCCCTTGAATGCGGGCGCTGGCAGTGGTCGTGGCATGTTGTCCGGCTGGCTGGCGGGCGGGCGCTGACGATAGTGCGAAGCTTGTGGCGCGGCCTGGTGCGGTGGGTAGCCATAACCGTAACGCGGGGGAGCGTAACCGCCGTAGTAGGGCGCATAACTGTTGTAATAACCGTTGTAACCGCGCCAGTTGCCGTAATTGCGCCAGTCGCCATAGCCGTGACTCCGGCCTTTGCCCTTTCCACGCGCCTTGGCGCGTATGTTGATGGTAAATTCGCCATCGCCCATCAGGTCGCTCATAAAATCACTGAAGGCGTCGCTGTAGCCACGGTTGTAAATGTCGCCATAGTGGTTGTAACGGTCATCATTGTCGAAAGGTCCCCACCAGGCGTTGGCGACGGTGCTGCCGCCAAGCAGGGTTGCTAGTATGATCATTTTCAGTGTTTTCATCGTTCACCTGTGTTTACAAGAATATGCGGGTAATAAAAAGGGCCGCGCAGCATGCTGGCGCGGCCCGGTTGCAGCCAGTTACCTGTTATTTGCCGCTGGAGGGTGCTGCAGGCGCAGGCTGTTGCGGAGCGGGTGGCGGCGGTGCGTAGCCATATGGAGGATAGCCATATGGGCCATAGCCGTAGGGGCGGCCGTAGTAGCCATCGTATCCACGCCAGTCGTTATAGCCATAGCCATCCCAGTTGTTGTAGCCATAGCCACTGCCGCGTCCTCGTCCGTGCCCGCGACCTTTCATGCCGAACGAAAAATTGGTATCGAAGTCGCCGTCTACGTCGCCGGAACCGTCACCATAGCCATCGCCGTAACCGTAACCGTTGCCACGCCAGTCGTTGCGGCCATAGCCGTCATCGCCCCACCAGGCCTGTGCGCTGGTTGCAGCGGTCAGTACTGCGGCAGCAGCCAATACTGTCAGTGCTTTCATGTTGTCATCCTCTTGTCTGTGAGTCAGTTGGTCGAGATTCACCTGCCACAAAAGGTGTGAATCAGATGTTAAACATATTAGATATGGTCGAACCGGGTCAATATCAACAGTGGGTTTTTAACCGATTATTTCCGTCGATTTGACATGTGTCATACGCTGAAGGCGGGTAATTACGGCGACAAGATATAAAAAACCCGGTTTTGCGCAGGGACAAAACCGGGTTGGCGTAAGTTGGCTGTAGTGACTAGATGCGGTTGAGCATGTCTTCCATTGCTGCTTCGCGACGCTCACGACGCTGCTCCATGCTGGCGGCGCGCATCTGGTAGATTGCCTGATTGCGTTTTTCAATATCGGCGATCATTGATTGGGTGTGCTCAATCTGCTTTTGCAGCATTTCAATCTGTTTGTTCATGGCGGCCTTGTAGCTTTCCAGCAGTTCCTGGTCGCGTTTTTGCATCATGGCCTGCTGCTCGGCGATACGCTGCTTCATCATCGCCCTGATTTCCTGCATGAAAGCCTGGTGTTTTGCTTTAGCAGTCTGTTCGGCGTCAGTTGAAGCGACAGTCGCAATCTCGTCGGCTGCGCCGGACAGACTGGCGGTTTGCTGCTGCGCCTTCTTGCCAGCGTTGCTTGAAGTGGCGCGGGTATTTTCAGCAGTAACTACCGCTGTTTCTGTCGCCGGTTTGTCAGTTGCAACAGGTTGCGAGGGACTGGCTATGGCAGTCTCGATGGCGGCCTCAGCTGTTGCCTGTGTATTGTCCGCTGCAACAGAACCGGCGGCGATGTTTTGAGTCACTGCGACGCCATTGTCGGCAGCATTGCCTGCTTGCGCCACAACTGTCTCAGTTGCGGTTTGCTCTGCTGTTGCAGTTTGCTGCGTCCGTTGTTTCTTCGCTTCAGCCGCATTTTTTGCAGCCAGATCCGTTTCCAGCTGGGCGACATCCTGTTCAATGGTGTTGAGTTCGCTGTTAAGCATGATGGCGGTGGTGATAATAATCGCCACAATGCCGATGGCGACGACGCCGTAGGTGGCCAGCGGCGCAAGCACTTCCTTGCGGGTGGCGGATTGGATGTTCGGGGCGCTGTCTTCAGTTGTTTGCTGGGTTGTTTCTTCTGTCATAAGTCACCTGTTTTTTTGGGTCGCTTATTGTAATGTTTTCCGCCGCTATGAAAATGCCACGTTGGCAGAAAAAAAGGCCGCTCACTTTGCAGCGAGCGACCTTTTGACGTACATCAAGTAAATTGAAGTATTGAGACTTCAGTTTATTACTTGGCTTCGGTCGCAGGAGCAGCAGGAGCCTGAGGAGCTACAGGAGCCGGCGCGCCATAAGGAGCGTAACCGTAAGGCGCATAACCGTTGTAGCCATTGTAGCCGTTGTAACCGTTCCAGTTGTTGTAACCGTAACCGTTGCCTTTACCGTGGCCGCGACCTTTGGCTTTTGCTTTCATGCCGAAAGAGAAGCTGGTGTCGAAATCACCGTCGAAGTCGCCAGCAGTATCGCCATAGCCGTTGCCATAACCGTTACCGTTGTAGGCGCCGTTGCCGTTGCCGTTGCCATTGCCCCAGTCAGCAAAAGTAGCGGAAGAAGTCGCCAGAACTGCAGCAGCAGCAATTACCTGTAATGTTTTCATTGTCATACCCTCGTTAGATATAAAGATTTAAAGATTGCGTTTCATGCGCTTCTGGTTCGCTATGAACCAATGGGGGTATACTATTAGAAAATACTAATATTAGCAAGTAATAATTCGCTAAATTGCTGACGAGTTTGTAAAACCAAATAAAAAACAGTTAGTTACAGTCGAGACTTTTTCTGCGTGAGTCGACATATTGCAGCAGTTCTTCCAGCACCACCAGCTCCGGACCGGTGATGGCGTCGCTGTTTTGCAGGTTTTCGATGTCTGCGGCCAGGCTGTCGAGCGTGCGCGGGCTGGCGGCCGGGTCGGTGAAGCGCTGCTGGCGAAACTCGCACCAGCGTTGTTGCTCGTCAGTGGAAAGGGTGTCGGGGTAATTGCGCGCGCGGTAGCGGAACAGCATTTCCGGCAGGCGCTCATCGTCGAAACTGAATTGCAGGCTGGCGAGTTCATGCGGCGGGGTTTGCCGAATGGTGGTCATCCGCGCCTGATCGGCGTCGCTGAAAAAACCGCCGGCGTACAGCATCAGATCCGGGTCGGTGACCGGCTCGAAGTTGTTCTGACTAAACACTTCGCGGGTTTTGCTTTCCAGCTCGTCGATGTGCTGCAGGATGGTGTCGCGATGCGCCAGTTGTTGCTCCACATTGATATTGAGTCGCGCAGCGGTTTCGGCGTCGAGGGTGTTTAATGGTACAACAACCGGGCATTTGTTGAGGTGCACGACTTTCAGCGGAATTCGTTCAACGCCATCTGGCAGCTCTTCTTTTTTGGTGTACAGTCGCGCGGCGATTTCTTCTGCATCAACGTGCAGAAAATCATGCGGGTTGCTTGCCAGATCGTACACCACCACGCCGTTCTTGTTGACCGGGTGCATGCAAATCGGCATCACCATGGCGATGGCGTGACGCTCGGCGGAATATTTGGATGAAACATGCAGCACCGCCTCACGGGTGCGCAGATTGAACTGTTTGGCGGCCTGCTGTTTTTTACGCAGGCCATACATATAGTCATACAGTTTGGGCTGGCGGGTTTTGATCAGCTTCGCCACTTCAATGGTGGCGTAGACATCCGACATGGCGTCATGCGCCGCTTCGTGGCTAATGCCGTTGGCTTTCGTCAATAACTCCAGCCGGATGCTGGGACGACCTTCGTCATCGGTTGGCCAGTTAATGCCTTCGGGCCGCAATGCGCGCGTCAGGCGCACCACGTCGATGATATCCCAGCGGCTGTTGCCGTTTTGCCATTCGTGCGCATACGGGTTGAAAAAATTGCGGTACAGGGTGTTGCGGGTGAACTCGTCGTCGAAGCGGATATTGTTGAAGCCGGCGACGCAGGTGCCGGGTTGCGAAAACTCCTTATGAATGGCTGCGATGAATTCGCATTCAATCAGGCCTTCCGCCTCGGCTTTTTGCGGGGTGATGCCGGTGACCAGACAGGCGCGCGGGTCCGGCAGCATGTCGCTGGCGGGCTTGCAGTAAATCACCAGCGGTTCGCCGATGATGTTGAGATCCTCGTCGGTTCGCAAGCCGGCAAACTGGGCGATGCGATCCTGCCGTGGATCAATGCCGAAGGTTTCGTAGTCGTACCAGTAAATCGATTTCATTGCAGTCCCTGTCTGGGTGGCTGGCGGTGGGGTGCAAGTTTATCACTGGTTTGGGGTGGTGTTGGCCACAGAGCGCACAGAGTTGTCTGTCCGCAAATAAACGCAAATAGACGCAAATGTTTTGATTGTTCGGGCGTTGCATGCTGATAAACAGGGGTTTCAGGATTCTTGTTTGTACAGTAGCTCCCAAAAAAACAAGCATTCGATTTTATTTGCGTTAATTTGCGTTCATTCGCGGATCAATAAAAGCCTCTGCGTACTCTGTGTGCTCTGTGGCAAAAAAAATCACTCGCCGGGATTGTCATCCAGCTCACCCGGATGCAGACGCCGCAAAAACACGGTGATTTCCTCGCGGTCGTGATACAGCTGCCTGGCGCGCAGTTCGAAGGCGATGCCGGCGTCACTTAATGTGTGGTGAATGTATGACAGGCATTCCATGACGCTTTGATAACGCTGGCTCATCGGCAGTTTGAGATTGAAGATGCTGTACTGGCACATGCGCCGGGTGAACCAGCGGCTGATCATGCGGCTGACCAGCAAAGGGCGCTCCACCATGTCGCACACCAGCCAGTCGACCGGTTTGTCCGGCATCCATTTGAAGGCGTCGGCCTGAATGTGTTCGACCATGCCGCTTTTCATCAGGCCTTCGTCCAGCGCGCCGTTATCAATCGCGGTGACCAGCATGCCGCGTTTGATCAGTTGCCAGCTCCAGCCGCCGGGCGCGGCGCCAAGATCCACCGCACGCATGCCCGCCTTGATATATTGGCGTTCGTTTTCCTGGCTGATGAACCAGTGCAGCGCTTCTTCCAGTTTCAGGGTCGAACGGCTGGGCGCCTCGGCGGGCATTTTCAGGCGCATGATGCCCATCGCCTGCGGGTTGCTGTTGGCGCTGCGCGCATAGCCGACAAAAGCGGTTTGCGAATCCAGAAACAGAATATGCAGACGCTGCCCCGCCTGTGCGGACAGCAGCCGGTGCTTTTTCAGGCTGGCGAGCAGGTGCGGGCGGAACTGTTTGCAGAATTTGCTGATGGCCTTGCCTTCGTTGGTGTCGGGCCAGGCCAGTTCGACATCTTGAAAATGCAGGCCGAAGGGTTTGATATGTTCCAGCAGCGGTTGCAGACGGTTCTTGTCCGGCAGGCCGGTGAGCAACTCGCCGCTGGCGAACCACTGGCGGCAGAATATCAGGTCGTGAAAACGAATCTGTTCAAACAGGCTGTCCGCCGGCTGGCGCGTGCTCGCCACCAGTTGCACCAGGCCGCTGCCGGTTTCGGTTTTGACATAGGCGGCGAAGCCGGCGGCATTGGCGTGGCTTTGCAGCTCGGCGGCGCATTCTTTTTCAAATCCGGCGCGGCACAGCGCGATGATGCGGTCAAACATGACAAGCCCCGCGCGGCGTTGTACACTTTCGCTCCCGCAAACCCCTGCACACACGAGTACCTTTTATGCAACCTGAAGAAGTCAAAGCCATTATCGAAGCCGGTATTGAAAACAGCGAAGCCACCGTCACCGCGGATGGCAACAAATATACCGCAGTGGTGGTGTCAGATGTGTTCGAGGGCATGAGCATGGTGGCGGAACAGAAAATGGTGTATGCCTTGTTGAATGAGCATATTCAAAGCGGCGCAATTCATGCCCTGACCATCAAGGCTTACACGCCGGAAGAATATCAAAAATTGTAGTTTGTCAGTATTTGCCACAGAGGGCACAGAGCGCACCGAGAAGAGTACACTGAGAATTTTTATCGGTTCGCAAATAAACGCGGATGTTTTTTCGGAATTGTCGCACAAACAAGAATGCGATAACGATTTTTTCAAATACAGCATAAGCAAAGGGAAACTTTGATTAATTCGTCATTGCGAGGAGCGTCGCGTTGCGGCAATCTCCAACAGATTGATTCCACTTCACGAGATTCCATCCTTTGGTTCGTAAACGCTACATCCATGTAGCACTACTGCCGCGCTTCGCTCGCAATGACAGGAATATCGCATTAAGGGATTCCAAAGGTATTCATTAGCGTTAACTCGCGTGCATTTGCGGACTGATAACTCTGTGTACTCAGTGTCCTCTGTGGCAAAAAACATCACCGCTTCAGATAATCCGACCCTTTAACAATGGGATGAATGGTTTTCAGCATCGCCGGAAACACTTTCGGGCCGGCGGCGATAATGTCGCCGTTGTTTAAATAATCCTCGCCCCCGGTCAAATCCGACACAATGCCCCCGGCTTCGCGCACCAGCAGCACGCCGGCGGCAATGTCCCAGGTGTTGAGATTGAATTCCCAGAAGCCGTCAACGCGGCCGGCGGCGGTCCAGGCCAGATCCAGCGCCGCCGAGCCGGGACGGCGGATGCCGGCGGCGGGCGCCATCAGCGCTTTCAGGGTTTCGAGATAGGTGTCGAGATAGCTTTGGTCGGTGTAGGGAAAGCCGGTCGCCAGCAAGGCGCCATCCAGTCCGCGCAGCCCGGAGACGCGGATTTTTTTGTCGTTGAGCTGCGCGCCTTCGCCGCGCACCGCGGTAAACAGTTCCTGCGACACCGGGTCGTACACCACCGCGACTTCCAGCCGGCCCTTTGCGCGCAGCGCGATGGAAACCGCAAATTGCGGAAAGCCGTGCAGAAAATTGGTGGTGCCGTCCAGCGGATCGATTATCCACTGGAACGCCGACTGGTTGTCGGAGTGACCGCTTTCCTCGGCGAAAAAACTGTGATCCGGATACGACTGGCGAATGGTGTCGATAATGGCGGCCTCGGCCTTGTGGTCGACTTCGGTGACAAAATCGTTGTTCTTCTTGCTGACAATATTGAGCCGGTCGAGCCGATCCATATTGCGCACAATGATATTGCCGGCCGCGCGCGCCGCGCGCACAGCGATGTTGAGCATCGGATGCATGGTTTTTTCCTGTTGGAAAGCAGTTTTGTGAAAGAGCGGTATAAATCTGCCGCGTAGCATAGCAGAATACGCGCATGTTAGAAAATATCCGCATTGTGCTGGTGCACACCTCGCACCCCGGCAACATTGGCGCGGCGGCGCGCGCGATGAAAAACATGGGGTTGAACAAACTGACCCTGGTGCGGCCGAAACAGCATCCGTCGTTTGAAGCCTACAGCCGCGCCGCCGGCGCCGACGATGTGCTGGCCGACGCCGTGGTGGTGGATTCACTGGCCGAGGCCATCGCCGACTGCGTCTGGGTGGCGGGAACCAGCGCGCGCAGCCGCACGGTGAAATGGCAGGTGTTTGAGCCGCGCGAGTGCGCCGCGCAGTGCCTGCAACACAGCAATGAAGGCGAAGTGGCGATTGTGTTTGGCCGCGAAAGCAGCGGCCTCACCAATGAAGAACTGGAGCAGTGTCACGCGCTGGTGCACATCCCCGCCAACCCGGAGTACAGTTCACTGAATGTAGCGGCGGCAGTACAGGTGCTGAGTTACGAATGCCGGCTCGCCGCGCTGGCCGCCGGCGAAGGTGAAACACCCGATACCGCTCGCGGCAACAAACACCGTGATGATGTCGCCGCCAGTGTGGAGCAGCTCGATGGCATGTACCAGCATCTGTACGATACGCTGGCGCAGATTGATTTTTTTGGAACCAACAACCCAGATGTTGTCATGCGCCGTTTGAGAGGGCTGTTCAACCGCGCGCAGGTAACACGGCGTGAAGTGGCGATTGTGCGCGGTATATGCTCAGCAGCGCAGGGCAAAAAAGCCGGTCGCACAAAATCGCGTCACTGACAGTCAGCCAGCGCGCAGAATGCCGAGCGCCAGCAGCAACCACGCCGCCAGAAAACACACGCCGCCAACGGGCGTAATCATGCCCAGCCATTTGACGCCGCTCAGCGCCAGTATATAAAGACTGCCACTGAACAGCACCATGCCGGCAAACATCAGCCTCGCGGCAACGCGCAGTCGAACATCATCCCTGTTTTGCATCAGCAGCCCGATGGCGAGCAGCCCCAGCGCGTGCATCATTTGATAATGCACACCGGTTTTGAACACATCCATTTCGTAAGCGCTGAGTGTTCCTTTCAGGCCGTGTGCGCCGAACGCCCCGGTCAGCACCGCCAAAAACGCCATCAGTGCGCCAGCGACCAGAACCGGCTTGCTGTCTGGCGCAAGAACCGTGTTGGCGGAAGTTGACATTGTGTCTCCAATGTTTTTTGATACCAGCCCATTGTAACCCTGCCGGAGAGAATTGCCATGCCTTCATTTGATGTGGTGTCGGAAATCGACAAGCATGAATTGACCAATGCCATCGACCAGGTCAGCCGTGAAATCGGCACGCGTTACGACTTCAAGGGCAGCAACGCCAAGGCCGAACTCAAGGGCAACACCATTTTGCTGGAAGCCACCGGCGATTTTCAGATCAAGCAGATTCACGACATTCTGTACAACAAGCTGATCAAACGCGGCATCGACAGCCGCTGTCTCGACATGGGCAAGATTCAGCCCAAAGGCGTGGGCGTGGCGCAGGAAATCACCGTGCGCGAAGGCATCGACAAGGAAATGGCGAAAAAAGTGGTGAAAAAAATCAAGGATTCCAAACTGAAAGTGCAGGCGGCGATTCAGGGCGAACAGGTGCGCGTCACCGGCAAGAAGCGCGATGACCTGCAATCGGTGATGGCGATGCTGAAAGAATCCGATATCGACATTCCGTTACAGTTCACCAACTTCAGGGATTGATGACGTACACGTCGTAGCGTGTTTTTTTACTGCTGATTTGTGTCGAAGGCTTGATGCCGGCGACCGGGTCGGCGTGAATCGGGCGTTTCACCACCACGCGCTGTGTGGCGTGTTGCAGCGCTGTCTCCAGCAAGTGTTGTTCATCCTGCGCCGCGCCAATCAGCTTGTGCAGAATCTGCATGTCCTTTTTTACCAGCGCGGATTTCTTTCGTTCCGGATACATCGGGTCGATATAAATCACATCCGGATGCGAGTCGGCGTCCATGTGCTCCATATACAGCGCGCTGCCGGCGTGAACCAGGTTGGTGAAGTTGTGAACGGCGTGATGCCCGTCGCCTGAGAGCAGCGCGCGTTCGATGCCATCCTGCAACAGCGCCACCAGCACCGGCGATTGCTCCACCAGCGTCAACTGGCAACCCAGCGTCGCCAGTACAAAGGCATCGCGCGCCAGCCCGGCGGTGGCGTCAATCACGGTCAGTTGCCGCCCCCTGTTGGCGGGCTTGTTCAACCCCACGGCCCTGGCAATCGCCTGCCCCTTGCCGCCGCCAAATTTTTCCCGATGCGCCAGCGCGCCCTGAATAAAATCCACATCGATGCTGCTATTGAGTTCACTGTCGTACAGCGCGAGCCTGTCCGCATTGAAACGCAGTTGCAGAACATGATTGGGTGACGGCTGTTCAAACAATACAAAATTATGCAGCCGCGCAAACTGCTGCGCCTGCTGCATGCGAGTGGCATTGTCACACACCACGCAAAACGAGTAATCAGTCAAGGATGTCACATCGAATACAAATCGTACATCGAAAAATTGTTGTCATTGCCACAGAGGCCACAGAGAGCACGGAGGGAGGCTTGTTGTGTAGAAGTGGCTTCAGCCGCGAACCGTATTCACCACAAGCGCCACACCAACTGAAGTCGTGGTTTCGTGGCTGAAGCCACTCCTACGCTATAAACACTCCGTGTTCTCTGTGACCTCTGTGGCAAAAAAATTCGAGTGCATTAGCGGAAAGCTATTGATAACCAACAATCCTCCGTGCGCTCCGTGTCTCTGTGGCAAACAAAACAAACTGCTATCATACCGCAGATGAAACTCATCGACATTGGCGTCAACCTCACCGGCAGCGCCTTCAAAAATGATTTACCCGATGTGCTGGCGCGCGCGCAGCAGGCGGGCGTGCAACACATGATTGTTACTGGCGCCGATGTGGCGCACAGCGAAGCGGCGATTGAACTGTGCGCGCAACATCCCGGTGTGCTGACCGCTACCGCTGGCGTGCATCCGCACCATGCCGATGACTATACGGCCGCAACCAGCGAGCAACTGGCCGCCTTGCAGGCAAATGACCATGTGATGGCGGTGGGCGAGTGCGGGCTGGATTACAATCGCAATTTTTCCACACCCAAAGCGCAACGTTTTGCGTTCGAACAGCAACTGCAACTGGCGATGCAAAACGCCAAGCCGGTGTTTTTGCACCAGCGCGATGCGCATGATGATTTCCTGGCGATGATGCGCGACGCCATGCCGCAACTCAGTGGCGGGGTGGCGCACTGTTTTACCGGCTCTCCGGCGCAGGCCGAGGCTTATCTGGAGCTGGGTTTGTATATCGGCGTTACCGGCTGGATTTGTGATGAACGCCGCGCGCAGGATTTGCAACAGGCGGTGCAGGTGATTCCGCTGGAGCGCATCCTGCTGGAAACCGACGCCCCCTATCTGTTGCCGCGCGACCTGCCGGCCTCGCTGCCGGAATGCCCGGATTACCGTCCCGCGGACAAGCGTCGCAACGAACCCTGCTACCTGCCGCATGTGTGCCGCGCGGTGGCGTCCTTTATGCGGGTTGACGCCGCGACGCTGGCGCAGGCGGCGACAGCGAACGCGGAACGCCTGTTCGGTTTGCCGGAAACTGACTGACATCAAACACGGGCGGCTTCAGCATTGCGCTGGCGGCAGCGAGCCGTTAACCTGCGCGCACTGCTTATGTCTTCCCCGGGAGAGGGTTTGAAACAATCCCTGCAAGCTTTTTTGTCGTCCGTTATGGACAGCCTGCGCGACCTGTTGCCGATTGTGCTGGTGGTCGCGTTTTTCCAGATTGTGGTGATTCAGCAGCCGCTGGAGAATGTGGCGGACATTTTCATCGGCATCGTGTTCATCGTGCTGGGGCTGACATTCTTTATATATGGTCTCGAAATGGGGCTGTTCCCGATTGGCGAATCGATGGCGCACGCATTCGCGCGCAAGGGCAGCGTGTGGTGGCTGTCGCTGTTTGCCTTTTCACTCGGTTTTGGCACAACAGTTGCCGAACCGGCGTTGATTGCAATCGCCAACGAAGCCGCCGACATCGCCGCCGACAGCGGTCACATTGAAGCCAGCGACGCCGCGCGCGAAGCCTACGCCAACGGCCTGCGCTACACTGTCGCGCTGTCGGTCGGCTGCGCCATTTTGCTGGGCGTGATACGCATCCTGCTCAACTGGTCGATTCAGTATCTGATTATGGGCGGCTATATCATCGTGGTGATTGTCACCGCATTCGCGCCGGCGGAAATTATCGGCATCGCCTACGATTCCGGCGGCGTCACCACATCAACCATTACCGTGCCGCTGGTCACCGCGCTGGGCATCGGGCTGGCGTCTTCCATCAGTGGACGCAACCCGATGCTGGACGGCTTTGGCCTGATTGCGTTTGCTTCCCTGCTGCCGATTATCTTTGTGCTGCTGTACGGGATTATCGTATGAGCATGTGGCAACAGTTGTTCGATTTGTTGCTCAGCACCTCGCGCGATGTGCTGCCGATCGCCGCAATTATTTTCGGCTTTCAGTATCTGGTTATCCGCAAGCAAGTCAAAAACCTGAAACGGGTGCTCATTGGCATGTTCTATGTGCTGATTGGCATCACCCTGTTTTTGATGGGGCTGGAGCAGGCGCTGTTTCCGCTGGGCAGGGCGATGGCCGAGCAACTCACGCACCCGGAATTTCTGCAAGCGGGCGAAGCGGCGCGCAGTCTCGACTGGCTGGATTATTACTGGGTGTACCTGTTCGCCTTCGCCATCGGCATGAGCACCACCCTGGCCGAGCCGTCGTTGATAGCAGTGGCGATCAAGGCGAAAGAAGTCTCCGGCGGCGCCATCGGCATCTGGGGGCTGCGCATTGCGGTGGCGCTGGGCGTGGCTGTCGGGCTGGCGATTGGCGCCTATCGCATTGTGACCGGCACGCCGCTGCATTACTACATTATCGCAGGCTACGTCATCGTGGTGATTCAAACCTTTTTTGCGCCCAAACTGATTGTGCCGCTGGCGTATGACTCCGGCGGCGTCACCACCTCGACCGTCACCGTGCCGCTGGTGGCGGCGCTGGGGCTGGGTCTGGCCGAAAGCGTGCCAGGGCGCAGCGTGCTGATCGACGGCTTCGGTCTGATCGCCTTCGCCAGCCTGTTTCCGATTATTTCGGTGATGGCCTATGCGCAACTCTCTGAATACAAAATCGCGCGTCAGCAAAAACGCCAGCTGATGCAGGATGAATATTACAAACAGCAAAGCGCCTTGCAGGATGAAGATGAGCGGGGCTGAATCTGACAATGCAACAACGGAATTACTCCGGGGAGGCAAACCATGCATTTCAAACTGATACTGGCTTTTGTGGAAGACAGTAAAACCGACAAGGTAATGGATGCGGCGAGGGAAGCCGGCGCCACCGGCGCCACCATCATCAACAACGCGCGCGGTGAAGGACTGTTGCAGAAAAAAACCTTTTTTGGCCTGTCGCTGGAAACCCAGCGCGACGTGTTGCTGTTTCTGGTGGAGGAGCATTTAAGCCGCGACATACTGGAAACCATCTGCGATGTTGGCGAATTCGACTCGTCACCGGGTACCGGCATTGCGATACAGATTGATGTGGAAGATGCTGTCGGCGTCGGCCACCAGATAGAAAAACTGACTGAAGTTGTGGAGGCAAAACTATGATTGAAGACCGCAAAATTATCCGTGTGCGTGATGTCATGAAACATCATTTCGACATGATTGATGGCCGCATGACGGTGCTGGACGCGCTCAATGCGATGAAGCATGTCGAAACCAAATCGCTGATTGTGAACAAGCGGCATGATGATGATGAATACGGCATGGTGCTGTTGTCCGATATTGCAAGGGAAGTGCTGGCAAAAAACCGATCGCCAGCCAGGGTCAATGTGTATGAAATCATGTCCAAACCACTGTTGCCGGTGGACCCGAACATGAATATTCGCTACTGCGCGCGTTACTTCACCCGTTTCAACCTGTCACGCGCGCCGGTGATTGAAAACCATCAGGTCATTGGCATTGTGAGCTTCACCGACCTGGTGCTGAAAGGGCTGATGCAATACGAGCACTAGCGGGGATGTTTGGCGCAGCTAAGAGACGCCGGTTTCCTGCGCCACCTGTAACGTGTTGCTCAGCAGCATGGCCACCGTCATCGGGCCCACGCCGCCGGGCACCGGCGTAATCCAGGCGGCGCGTTCAGCAGCGCTGTCGAACACGACATCACCAGTCAGCTTGCCACTGGGCAGGCGGTTGATGCCGACATCAATCACCGTGGCGCCGGGCTTGATCCATTCGCCGGGAATGAAATCGGGTTTACCCACCGCCACCACCAGAATATCGGCGCGCGCCACCTGTTGCTCCAGATCACTGGTGAAACGATGACACACGGTAGTGGTCGCCCCGGCCAGCAGCAGTTCCAGGCTCATCGGCCGCCCGACGATATTGGATGCGCCCACGCACACCGCATTGCGGCCCTTGTATTTTTCACCAATTGAATCCAGCAGCTTGATCACGCCGTAGGGCGTGCATGGCCGCAGCCGCGGAATGCGCTGCGCCAGCCGGCCGATGTTGTAGGGATGAAAACCGTCGACATCCTTGCCCGGGTCGATGGCCTCAATAATCGTGGTGGTGTCGATGTGCGCCGGCAGCGGCAACTGCACCAGAATACCGTCAATTTCGGCGTCGTGATTGAGCTTGTCGATGAGTTTCAGCAGTTCTTCCTGTGATGCGGTTTCATCCAGATCAAACGCTTTGGAAACAATCCCGGCTTCCTCGCAGGCTTCGCGTTTTTTTCTCACATATACCTGTGAAGCCGGGTCGACCCCAACCAGAATCACCGCCAGCCCTGGTGCGCGCAAACCGTTTTGCAGACGCTCCGCCACCGCATCGCGCACCTCCTTCCTGATATTCGCTGCGAGGGCTTTACCGTCTATAATGTTTGCAGGCATGGTTGGCGACAGTTCCGGCTGGTTGAAAGGCGGGCAATTCTCGCATGCCGGGCAGGGGTTAGACAACAAGCGCGCTCGCGGCCTAAAGCTGCGCTTAAGGCGGACGCTTTCTTGACCCGTCTGCCGCCAAAGCGTAACATTGCCGCCCTTCTGGCCATCGGGGATGGCGGCGGGCTGGCTGCTGGTTTCTGATTTTACAAGCGCCCAGCCACCAGAACCCAGAAACTGAAAACGGGGTATAGCGCCCAAGTTGCAGGAGTGGGGTAGCGCGCCTGCTTTGGGAGCAGGATGTCGGGAGTTCGAATCTCTCTACCCCGACCAAACAACAAGGGGCGAGCTGCGAGGGAAAAGTGGCTTTTGCTGTAACTGGATAGTGCCCGCATAGAGAGAGTCGAACGAAAAGAGTTCGACAAAATCGCCGGGAGCGATTTTGAACGCGCGCAGCGCGGCCTGCAGGGCGAAGGGCAAGGAAAGCCCGAAGTACAAAATCGCCGGGAGCGATTTTGAACGCGCAAAGCGCGGCCCGCAGGGCGGAGGGCAGGATGCCCGGAGTAATCTCTCTACCCAGCCGGCGATGGCCGGATCAGGGAACCGGGTATGAAGGTTTTCTGATTAAACAGAATTCGGGGTATAGCGCAGTCTGGTAGCGCGCCTGCTTTGGGAGCAGGATGTCGGGAGTTCGAATCTCTCTACCCCGACCAAACAACAAGGGGCGAGCTGCGAGGGAAAAGTGGCTTTTGCTGTAAACTGGATAGTGTCCGCATAGAGAGAGTCAAACGAAAAGAGTTCGACAAAATCGCCGGGAGCGATTTTGAACGCGCGCAGCGCGGCCCGCAGGGCGAAGGGCAGGATGCCCGGAGTAATCTCTCTACCCCGACCAAATGAAAAGGCGCCAGTGGCGAGGTTCCAGGGGCAAGGATGACAAACTTCCTGAACTCGCCACTGCAGCCAGTAATTGCGCCCGTAGCTCAGCTGGATAGAGCATCGGCCTTTAAGTGCACAATGTTTGTTGTGCAACAGGAGCCTTTGCAGGAAAACAGAACCTGTAAAGTGGATCGCACTATATCGGGGAA